>JAICEW010000086.1 GCA_025923995.1 Vicinamibacteria bacterium
AGCCCTCGCCAGCATCGGCCCGGCCGCGCGGTCCGCCGTACCGCAGCTGATCGAAGCCCTGGAGGATGAGTACCTCTACGTGCGCATCTGCGCGGCCGGCGCGCTGGGAAGCCTCGGACCCAGGGCGCGGACGGCACGTGAAGCGCTGAGAGCGGCCGCGAGCGATCCGGCGATGCGCCACGAAGCCGAGTGGGCGCTGGATCGAATCGATGGCATCGAGGCTGCGGAGCCCATCCCCTTGCCCGTCGTGGGCGCGACTTCCGTCGCCTCACCCCCCACACTGACCCACACGGGCAACCCTCCGGTGGACTGGGAGCCGACCACCGGGCGCAACATCGTCTGGAGCGTCGAGCTGGGAGACGAGACGTTCGGCCGTCCGGTGGTCGCGGGCGACGTGGTCTACGTGGGGACCGACAATGCCCGGCAACGCAACCCCGCCTTTCGGGACGACAGCGGCGTGCTCATGGCCTTGCGGGCGACGGATGGCCACTTCCTGTGGCAGGACCTGGCTCCGCGAGTGGAGCGCGGCCTGCGGGAGTTCCTCCTGCCTTCGACGACGAGCGCGCCGTTCGTGGAAGGGAACCGGTTGTACTACGTCACCGCGGAGTGCCAGCTCCGCAGCCTCGACACGCAGGGCTTCCGCGACGGCGAGAACAGCGGTCCGTATCGCGGCGAGGCCTTCGCGGACGACGCCGCGGCCGACATCGCCTGGGAGCTGGACATGTGCGGCCGCCTGGGTGTCTTTCCGCACGAAGCCACCAACAGCGAGGTCTTGCCCGTGGGCGATCTGCTGATGGTGTCGACCTCCAACGGGCAGAACGAAGGCCACACGCGCGTCCCCACGCCGCGCGCCCCGAGCCTGATCGCGGTGAACAAGCACTCGGGCGAGGTCGTCTGGCGCGCGATCGGCCCCGGCGAGGGAGTGCTGCACGGCCAGTGGTCCAGTCCCGTCGCGGCCGACGTCGAGGGGCGGACCCAGGTGCTCTTCGGCGGAGGAGACGGCTGGCTGCGCGCCTACGACGCGGCGTCGGGCCGCGAAGTCTGGCGATTCGACGGCAACCCGAAGGATGCCCGCTGGCGGCCGCGCCCCGGCGTCCCTTCGCGCGGCTCCATCATCGCCTCACCGGTCTTCGACGACGGCCGCGTCTTCATCGCCATGGGCCAGAGCCCGGGGCACGGCAACGCGCCGTCGTTGATCCATGCGATCCGTCCCGATGGCCGGGGAGACGTCACCGGGAGCGGACTCCTCTGGACGTCCCGGGAGGTCGGCCGCGTGGTGGGAACGCCCGCCGCGAAGGACGGCCTGCTGTACGTCGGGGACCTGGGCGGAACCATCCACTGCCTGGATGCGGCGACAGGGGCCCACGTCTGGAAGCACGAGACGAACGAGCCCATCTGGGGCTCCCTCCTCCTCGCGGGCGACCGCCTCTACGTCGGGAACGTCGAAGGCCGCATGACCGTCCTTCGCGCCGGACGGCGCAAGGAGCTGCTGGCGCAGATCGAGATGGACGCGCCGCTGTATTCGCGCCCGGCGCAGGTCGGGGATGCGCTCTATCTGGCCACCGCTCGCCGGCTGTACCTCATCGCGGAAAAGCCCTGATCACGGGTCCGTCGGCCTCCCCCGCTCCGCGCGGCACGAGGAGCACCGCGATGAGCGCCGCCGCCGTGTAGCCGGCCAGGAGCAGGAAGAGCGAACGGTAGCTGCGCTGGAGATCGAACAGGGCTCCGTTCAGCGGGTCTCCGATGAGGCCCCCGAGGGCGAGGCACAGGACGAAGAGGGCGGCCAGGATGCCGCGACGCTCCGGCGGCATCGGCTCGATGAAGAGCGGATAGGCGTTGACCGCGGGCAGTGTCCAGGAGGCCGAGGCCAGGGCGAGCAGGGCCGTGGCGGACCCGGCGCTCGTGACCCGGTCCAGCGCGACGAAGCTCGCGGTCATCAGGGCGAAGCCGACGAGCATCGCGTGGCGCCGGCCGAGACGCACGCCGATGAAGCCGGCGGGGAGCGCGCCCACCACGCCGCCCATCGCCCATGCGATGAAGCCCAGGCTCATGTCCTCCGGCCGGCCGCCGAAGCGCTCGGTCCCGTGCAGGACGTACCAGCTCGCGAATCCCTGGAACGTGACCTGGAGCAGCAGGGCCGCCATGAAGATGGCGCGCACTCCGGGCACGGTCCCGCGGACCACCGCACCCAACGCGCCGAAGAGGGCGCGGAAGGTCGTCTCTTCGGCGACCTCGTCACCGCGGGTCTCCCGGTGCTCGCGGACGCCGAGGAGGAAGGCGAGGGCGATGCCGAGCACGGAGACGCCCGCGATCAGGAAGGCCGGCCGCATCCCGAGCGCGCGCCCCAGCATGAGGAACACGATCGCGCCGGCGCACATCTGGAAGGTCACCGAGCCGGTGGCGAGCGATCGGAAGCGGGATGGGACCAGGTCGGCCACCAGGGCCTGGAAGGGCGCCCGCATCAGGTTGATCCCCCCGTAGAGGACGACCATCGCGCCGAGCAGGCCGGCGAGGGCGAAGGCCGGGGACGAGGGAAGCACCGCCATGCCGACCGCGGCCAGCAGGAGCCCCGCCAGGATGACCGGAAGCCGGCCCTTCCCGCGGGCGCGGAAGTGATCCGAGAGGGCCCCCGACCAGGGCACGAGAAGGAACATCATGACGTTGTCGAGGGCCAGCACCGCGCCGATGCCCGTGCGCTTCTCCCCGAGCACGTCCTGGACCAGGGGCGGAACGAAGTTGCTGAGGAGCGGTCCGGTGACGCCGAAGAAGAGGCCGCCCAGGCCCAGGAGGGCGCAAAGGAAATAGGGTGTGCGTGTGCTGCGGTCGCTCATGCGGGGCGCACTCTACACCGACGCCGCCGCGTCCGTCCGTCCTTGCGGCGCGAGGTCTGGAGCCGGCCGCTACCCGCCCGACAGGAGCGCCAGCACGATGCCGCCCGCGACGACGCTCGCGATCTGGCCCGCCGTGTTCGCGCCCATGGCGTGCATGAGGAGGAAGTTGTCGAAGTCCTCCTCGAGGCCGACCTTGTTCACGACCCGGGCCGCCATGGGGAACGCGGAGATCCCGGCGGCGCCCACGAGCGGGTTGAGCGCACCCCCCGAGAGGCGGCACATCAGCTTGCCGAACGAGAGGCCCGCCGCCGTGTCGAGGGCGAAGGCGAAGATGCCGAGGGCCAGGATCTTCAGGGTGTCGAGCTGGAGGAACGAGTCGGCGCGCATGGTCGAGCCCACCGCCAGCCCCAGGAAGAGCGTGACCGTGTTCGCGATCTCCCTGGACGACGCGCCCACGAGGCGCTCCACGACGCCCGACTCCTTCATCAGGTTGCCCAGCATCAGCATGCCGATCAGCGGCACCGCCATCGGGACGAGGATGCCGACGATCACGGTGACCACGATCGGGAACAGGACGCGGGCGCGCCGGCCCACGGGCCGGTGCGAGTACGGCATGCGGATCCTCCGCTCGCGGCGGCTGGCCAGCGCCCTCATGATGGGCGGCTGGATCACGGGCACGAGCGCCATGTAGCTGTAGGCGCACACGCTGATGGGCCCGAGCAGGTGCGGGGCCAGCTCGCTGCTGACGTAGATGGACGTGGGTCCGTCGATGGCGCCGATGATGCCGATCGAGGCGGCCTCGTCGAGCCGGAATCCGAGGAGCAGCGCCAGGATGAGCGTCCCGAAGATGCCGAACTGGCCCGCGGCGCCGAGCAGCACCATGCGGGGGTTCCCGAGCAGAGGGCCGAAGTCGGTCATGGCGCCGATCCCGATGAAGATCAGCAGCGGGAACACCTCGTTGCCGACTCCCATGTCGTAGAGGATGCGCAGCATCCCCTCCTCCTCTACCAGCGGCGAGAGGGGCAGGTTGGCGAGCAGGCAGCCGGACCCGATCGGGAGGAGAAGCACGGGCTCGTAGTCCCTCGCCACCGCCAGCCAGATGAGCAGGCCGCCGACCGACATCATCAGGAGGCCCCCCGGAGAGAGGCCCATGACGCCATGCAGCAGCGAGGCCAGGACGTCGGGGCTCACGGCGCACCCGGCGCGAACGTGGCGAGCACGTGTCCGAAGCCGACGCTCTCCCCGGCCGTGACGTGCACCTGGCCGATCCTGCCGTCGCGCGGGCTGCGCACCGAGTTCAGCATCTTCATGGCCTCGAGCTCGACGATCACCTGGCCGCGCGTCACGAGGTCCCCGGCCGTGACGCGCACGGCGACGATGCCTCCCGGCATGGGCGCGCGCACGTCCGCCACGTCCTCTCCCGGGAGCGGCGGCGGCGTGGCCAGCGGCGGAGGAGCGGTGCTGCGCAGCTCCGGCAGGGCCGCCGCGGGCAGGGGGCGGAACGGCGTGGCCGGCGTGTGCGGCACGATCTCGGGGGAGATCACGGCCTCGGCGACGTCCTCGGCGCGGCGCAGGCGCACCTCGAGATCCTGCCCGTCCACCACGACCCGGAAGCGGTCGAACGTCAGCTCGTCCACGTCGAGGACGCGGACGCGCCCTCCGACCTCCACCGTGTAGCGCCTCACACGAACCTCCCGCGCGGCGTGAAGCTGCGGTTCTGGCGCGTGCGGCCGGTCGAGACCCAGCGCGAGGGCAGCGACCCGGGCGCGTGCACGCGCGCCGCCGGCGCCGCCTGGCGCCGCAGCGCCCGCAGGTGCAGGCGGATCGCGACGCCGACCGCGGCCAGCGTCTCCGCATCGAGGGCCGGCCCGGCCGCATCGGGGCGCGCCCCGGCGCTCTTCCGTGGCGAGCTCCCCATGCGGTCCAGCCGCACCAGCGCCGCCATGAGGCCCCACAGCACGGCCAGGACGAGGAACACGAGCCCCATCCCCACGACGGTCAGCTCCAGGCCGGTGCGCAGCGCGGCCATGTCAGACCGGCATCAGCCCGTGCTTCCGCGGGGGGTTCTGCTGCACCTTGGTGCGCAGCACCTCGAGCGCGCGGATCAGGCGCGGGCGGGTCTCGCGCGGCTCGAGCACCTCGTCGATCTGGCCGGTGTCGGCGGCGCGGTACGGGTTCATGAAGGCCTCCCGGTACTCGGTCACGAAGTCCTGCGCGGCCGCCTGCGGGTCGGCGCTGTGGGCGATGTCGCGCCGGCGCAGGACGCGCACGGCCCCCTCCGCCCCCATCACCGCGATCTGGGCCGTCGGCCAGGCGAAGGCCAGGTCGCTGCGCATCTGCTTCGAGCACAGCGCCACGTAGGCCCCGCCCATCGCCTTGCGCAGCACGACCGAGATCTTCGGCACCGTGGCCTCGCAGTACGCGAAGATCACCTTGGCGCCGTGGCGGATGACTCCGTAGTGCTCCTGGTCGACACCGGGCAGGTAGCCCGGACAGTCCACGAACGTGACGAGCGGCACGTTGAAGGCGTCGCACGTGCGGACGAAGCGCGCGATCTTGTCCGAGGAGTCGATGTCGAGGGCGCCCGCCATGTGGATGGGCTGGTTCGCCACCACCCCGACCGAGAAGCCGTCCAGCCGCGCGAACCCCGTGACGACGTTCCGTGCGTAGTACGGCGCGACCTCGAGGAGGGACGACCGATCGCAGACGAGCTCGACGACGCCGCGCACGTCGTAGGGCTCGTTGTCCGCCTCGGGGATGCAGGCGTTGAGCGCCTCCTCCATCCGGTCCGGCGGGTCCCAGGGCGCGATCTGCGGCGGGTCCTCCGTGTTGTTCTGCGGCAGGTAGCTGAGCAGCAGCTTGACCAGCTCGAGCGCGGCCTTCTCGTCGTCCGCCATGAACTGGGCGACGCCGCTGCGGGCGTTGTGCACCATCGAGCCGCCGAGCTCCCTCGCCGTGACCTGCTCTCCGGTCGTCGCCGCGATCACCTCGGGCCCCGTGAGGAACATGAGCGAGGTGTCGCGCGTCATGATCACGAAGTCCGTGAGGGCCGGGGAATAGACGGCCCCGCCGGCGCACGGCCCGAGGACGAGGGAGATCTGCGGGATTACGCCCGAGGAGAGCACGTTGCGCGTGAAGGACTCGCCGTAGGCCGCGAGGCTGCGCACGCCCTCCTGGATGCGCGCGCCCCCCGAGTCGTTGAGGCCGACGATCGGGATGCCGCTCTCGAGGGCGAGGTCCTGGATCCGGCAGATCTTCTGCGACTGCACGGTCGAGAACGAGCCGCCGAGGATCGTGAAGTCGTGGGCGAAGAGGGCCACGCGCCGCCCGTTGATCTTGCCGAAGCCGGCCACCACGCCGTCCCCGGGATAGCGATGGCGGTCCATCCCGAACTCCGAGAAGGCGTGTGTCGCGAGGGCGCCGATCTCCTGGAACGTGTCCGCGTCCACGAGGAGCGACAGGCGCTCCCGCGCCGTCAGCTTGCCCTTGGCGTGCTGGTCGCGGACACGCTCCTCGCCGCCGCCTGCGAGGGCCCGCTCACGCATCTCCCGCAACCGCGTCAGGTGATCGGCCAAGCCGCCTCCAGGGAGTTCCTCAGGCACGCGGGATGCTCGAGGGGCCCCGCGAGCCACGATGCAACCGTCGGGCCACCACGGCCATCGGGCCCTGACCCGCCTGTGCGGGAGCGATCGGCAGCCCTTGCGCCCGCCACGCCGGTCGGGCGCACCGATTGCCGCTGCGCGGCGCCTCAGGCGGCGCCGTCGCAGCTCTTGCGTCCAGCGTCCGTCGTGCGCAGCGATTGCGCCGGGGCTGGCACGGACGACGGAGTCAGTTGGACAGCGAAAGGTCGAACGCCGCGGCCAGGCCGTCGGCGACGGCGAGCCCGGAGAGCGTCGGCACCAGCCGACGGCCGCCCTCCGGGTCGGCGCGCACGATCACGCGGCCCTCGTCCACCAGGCGCTCGACGAGCGCTTCGTTCGCGGCCAGCACGTCGACTCCGCAGCGCGCCCTCAACCCGTCGAGGTCGATCCCGGCCGTGGTGCGCAGGCCGAGGAGCAGCGCCTCTTCCGCGAGGTCCCTGGGACCCAGGATCTCCTGCGCCTCGATCGGGCGCTCCCCCGCCGCCAGCCGTTTCTCCCAGCGCGGCGTGCCCCGCTCGTTCCACCAACGGCGCGCCGACGACGACGCGTCCGTGGCCAGCGAGTGGGCCGACGGGCCGAGGCCCAGGTAGGGCGTGTGGTCCCAGTACTTGCGGTTGTGGCGCGACTGGTGGGCGGGGCCGCGCGCGAAGTTGGACACCTCGTAGGCCGCGAAGCCCGCGTCCGCGAGGAAGCGGTGCGTGAGGTCGAACAGCACCGCCTGCTCCTCCTCGGGCAGCTCCGACAGACGGCCGTGCTTCGCCTGCACGCCGAACCGCGTGCGCGGGTGGATCGTGAGCTGGTAGCACGACACGTGCTGCGGCCCCAGCGACACGGCCGTGGCGAGGTCGCGCCGCCAGTCCTCCGCCGTCTGGCCGCGCAGGCCGAAGATGAGGTCGAGCGACACCGTGTCGAAGCCCGCGCGGAGGGCCGCCTCGACCGCCCCCTTCGCCTGACCTCCGCTGTGCCGGCGGCCGAGGAAGCGCAGCGCCTCGTCGGAGAAGGACTGCACGCCGAGGGACAGCGTGCGCACGCCGAGCCCGCGCCATGAAGCGCAGGTTTCGGGGGTCACGTCCTCCGGGTTGGCCTCGAGGAAGACCCAGGGCGAGTCGAGCGAGAGGTGCGTCCGGCACGCGTCCAGCACGCGCGCGAGCTCTTCCGGCGCGAGCTGGGAGGGCGTGCCCCCGCCGAAGTACACGGTGTCGAACGGCCGCGGGTCGGGCCAGCTCGGCGCCGCCAGCGACACCTCCGCCGCCAGCCGATCGGCGAAGCGCCGGCGGGCCGGGGAGGCCGCGTGCATCACCGAGAAGTCGCAGTACGGGCAGATGGAGGAACAGAACGGGATGTGAAGGTACAGCCCGGGCCTACTCGTCGTCGTTTTCGTCCTCGGTCTTGAGCACGGATACGAAAGCCGACTGGGGGATCTCGACGTTCCCCACCATCTTCATCTTCTTCTTGCCCTCCTTCTGCTTCTCCAGCAGCTTGCGCTTGCGCGTGATGTCGCCGCCGTAGCACTTCGCCGTCACGTCCTTGCGGAAGGGGTTGATGGTGGTGCGGGCGATGATCTGGCCGCCGATCGCTCCCTGGATCGCGATCTTGAACTGCTGGCGCGGGATCTTCTTGGCCAGCCGCTCGCAGTACCGCAGCGCCCGCGGCCGCGAGAACTCCCGGTGGACGAGCTGCGACAAGGCGTCGACCTTCTCGCCGTTGACCAGGATGTCCACCTTCACCATGTCGCCCAGGCGGTAGTCCAGCAGCTCGTAGTCGAACGAGCCGTAGCCCTGCGTGATCGACTTCAGCCGGTCGTAGAAGTCGAAGAGCACCTCGGCCAGCGGCAACTGGCTCACGACCTCCATGCGGCCGGCGGCCAGGTAGTTGTAGGTGGTCTCGACCCCGCGCCGCTCACGGCACAGCTCCATCACGGTGCCGAGATAGCGCTCCGGGGTCATGATCGTGGCCTTGATGTACGGCTCGTACGCCTCCTTGATCGAGGCCGGGTCGGGATAGAAGGTCGGGTTGTCGATCCACACCTCGGAGTCGTTGTTGAGGACGATCCGGTACCGGACCGATGGCGCCGACAGGATGAGCGAGAGGTCGTACTCGCGCTCGAGGCGCTCCTGCACGACGTCGAGGTGGAGGAGCCCCAGGAACCCGCAGCGGAAGCCGAAGCCCAGGGCGGCCGAGCTGTCCTTCTCGTAGATGAGCGACGCGTCGTTCAGCTTCAGCTTCTCGAGCGCCTTGGTCAGGTCCTCGTAGTCGCTCGTGTCCATCGGGTAGATCGACGAGAACACGACCGGCTTCGCCTCGCGGTAGCCGGGAACGGGCTCCGCGGCGGGCCGATCGGCCTCCGTGAGCGTGTCGCCGATGGCCAGCCCCGAGAGGCTCTTCATCCCCGCCAGCACATAGCCGACCTCCCCGGCCGACAGCTCGGGGACCGGCACGCGCTTGAGGCGCTGGTTGCCCACCTCCTCGACCTTGTGCTCAGCATCCGAGTGCATCAGCCGCACGCGGGTGGGGGCCTTCAGGCTGCCGTCGAAGAGCCGCACCAGCAGCACGGCGCCGCGATAGGCGTCGTACTGCGCGTCGAAGAGCAGCGCGCGGAGCGGCGCCTGCGGATCGCCCTTGGGCGGAGGCAGCTTCTGGACGATCGCCTCCAGCAGCTCGTCGATGCCCGTGCCCATCTTGGCCGAGACCTGGACCGACTCGAAGGGGTCGAGGCCGAGGTCGCGGTCGATCTCCTCCATCACCCGGTCGACGTCGGCGGAGGGCAGGTCGATCTTGTTGATGACCGGCACGATCTGGAGGCCGAGCTCCATCGCGAGGTACAGGTTGGCGACGGTCTGCGCCTCGACTCCCTGCGAGGCGTCGACCACCAGCAGCGCGCCCTCGCAGCTCATCAGCGAGCGGCGCACCTCGTGCGAGAAGTCCACGTGGCCCGGCGTGTCGATGAGGTTGAGCTCGTACGTCCGGCCGTCCTTCGCGGTGTACGGCAACGTGACCGTGTTGGCCTTGATCGTGATCCCGCGCTCACGCTCCAGGTCCATGGAGTCGAGGATCTGGTCGCGGAACTCGCGGTCCTCCACGGCGCCGCAGCGCTGGATCAGCCGGTCGGCGAGCGTCGACTTGCCGTGATCGATGTGGGCGATGATGCAGAAATTGCGGATGTGGTCCATGGCTCCCGAAGCAGAGGTTCAGCGCGGCAACAGGGCAGTCTAGCCGGAGAAGGGCCCAGGTCCCCTATCCCTCGATCGCGACCGGAGCGCCCCTGGCGAGCGTGAGCCGGGCCGTCGAACGCGCCGCCGATCTCAGCCGAGCGGCATCAGTCCTTCGCCAGGCGGCTCCAGGTGAGGCCGAGCTCCTTGCTCATGCGACCCACCTTGGCCTCGAGCAGACCGGTCGCGCCCTCGGCCACGTCCACCACCTTCGTGCGCGTGGTGCGGCCCTCGGCCCACGTGATCTCCACGCGCACCTCGTGCCGGCCCGGCCCGACGTCCAGCATCGTCTCGCCGCGGCCCTCGCGAACCTTGAACCCGACGATCCTCTTCGAGCCCTGGGCCTGCAGCTTCGTCTCGTGCACGAGCACGCCGTCGATCCAGACGATGAGCCGCGCGTCCTCGAATGGATGCGAGAGGGTCAGGCGGATGCGGCTCCCCGGGGCCTCGGTCGCGGGCGTCGCAGCGGCCTCGGCCACCTCGGGCGCCGGTGATTCGGGGATGGCTCCCAGGGGCTGCGCGACGAGGGTCGTGGTGGGCGCGACCGGGACCGCGCGCGTGGGCGCGGGCCGGGGTGTCGCGGTCGGGAACGGCGTGGCGGTGGGCTCGGTCGGGAGCGTGGTGGTCGACGTCGTGGGAGCCGGCTCCGCGACCGGGACCGGCGCCTGTTCCGCCACGAGGGGAACGGTCGAGGTCGGCGGCGCCGGCTCGGGAGCGGGCGAACGAGGCCACCAGACGAACGCGCTCGCGGCGAGCACGCCCAGGCCGACCAGGGCAGCGACCGGCACCCGCCTGCGGTGCGACTGCGTCGCGATCGTGGCCTGCGCTCCGATCGGCAGCGTGGCCGCCGCGGGAGCGGCGGCTCCCGGCTTCGCGTCGCCTGGCGGCGGCTCGTCCAGCAACGAGGCCAGCGGGTCATGTGCCGGCAGCGCGCGCCGCTCGCGCGGCGCCGCGGTCAGGCCGGCCAGCAGGCCGTCCTCGTCCGCCGCGCGGCCCCGCGACGCGCCCGCGTGCCTCGCGGCCCGCCCGGCCAGCACGTCCTCGAGATCGTCCGCCATCTCGGACGCGGTGGCGTAGCGCTCGGCCTCGCGCTTGGCGAGCGCCTTGGCCACGACGGAGTCGAGCGAGGCCGGCACGCCGGCGCGCAGGGTCGACAGGCGCGGCGCCTCGTCGTGGGCGACGCGATCCACGATCTTGGGCAGGCTCGGCGCGTCGAACCAGGGCCGGCCCAGCACCAGCGTGCACAGGACGGAGCCCAGCGAAAAAATGTCCGAGCGGGCGCTGCTGGGCTGGCCCAGCGCCTGCTCCGGCGACATGTACAGCGGCGAGCCGAAGGCCTGGCCCGTCCGCGTGATCCGCGGGCCCAGCGAGTCGAAGCGGGCCACGCCGAAGTCCATGATCTTGACGGCGCCCGCTCCCGGATCGAGCAGCATGATGTTCGCCGGCTTGAGGTCCCGGTGCACGACACCGTGCTCGTGCGCGTGGTGGATGGCCCGGGCGACCTGCACCACGATGCGCAGGGCCTCGCGCCAGTCCATCGGCCCCTCGGCCGAGCGGTCGGCGAGCGTCCGACCCTTCAGGTGCTCGAAGACGATGAAGAGCTGCCCGCTGGCCGCGTCCTTTCCGACGTCGTGGCAGACGACGATCCCCGGGTGCGAGAGCCGCGCCGCCACGCGGGCTTCCGTGAAGAACCGCCGCTCGAAGTCGGCGCGCACCTTCTCGGGGGCGGTGAAGGCCAGGTCGATGGTCTTGACCGCGACGGTCCGGGCGAGGACCGGGTCCTCCGCCTCGTACACGACTCCCATCGTCCCGCGGCCGAGCTCGCGCCGGACGATGTAGCGCCCGTCCCCGAAGGTCGGCTCGCTCTCCAAGCGGGGGCAAGTGTACCCGAGGGGTGCGGGAGCGGCTTCCTGCTACCATCTGCGCCGTGCGGCTGCTCGGCCGGTCCCGGCGGTGCCTCCTCCCCATGGCCGCGGTCTTCCTCGCCGCCCCCCTGCTCGCCGAGGACACGCCCGAGCAGGCCAGGCAGAAGGCGATCAAGAAGGCCCAGGACGCGCTGCTCGCCGCGGCCAAGGCGGGCGACGTGGGCCAGGTCCGCCTGCAGCTCCAGTCCGGCGCCGACGTGAACGCGCGGGACGGGGCGCAGCGGACCGCCCTGCTGAACGCGGTGCGCGCCGGCCAGCTCGCCGTGGTGCGGGCCTTGATCGAGCTGGACGCGAACCTGGACCTGCGCGACCTGGAAGGCCGGACGGCGCTGATGGAGGCCGCGCGGAGGAGGGAGGCGATGCCCGCGCTCGACCTCGTCGCTGCGGGCGCCGACGTGAACGTCACCGACAGGGAGGGCTGGACGGCCCTCATGTTCGCGGCCAAGGAGGGCACCCTGGCCGCCGCGCGCGCCATCATCCGCGCGCCGAAGCAGTCGAGCCTGGACGCGCTGACCCGCGAGACGAGCGCGCTCAGCCTGGCCGCCGGGCGCGGCCGGCACGCACTCGTGCGCATCCTGATCGAGGCGGGCGCCGGCGTCCGCAGGCCCGAGATCGGCGGGCGGGCGCTGCAGCTCGCGGCGCAGGAGGCGCACGTCGACGTCGCGCGGACCTTGATGGAAGCGAAGGCCCCGCTGGGCTTCGCCGCGTGGGAGGGCGAGCCTCCGCTCCACGCCGCCGCCGCCCGTGGCCAGTCGACGGTCGGGGAGGCGCTGCTCGAGGCGGGCATCGATCCCGACCAGCTCGACCGCAACGGCCAGACTGCCCTCATGAAGGCGGCGGCGGGGGGCCACGACAAGGCCGTCGCGTCGCTGCTGCGGCTCGGCGCCGCGCCCGAGATCGCGGACCGCGACGGCTGGACCGCGCTGATGCACGCCGCCGCCAGCCCGTCCTCGGGATCGGTCGCGGCGATCCGCGACCTGGTGCGCGCCGGGGCCGCCGTCAACCGCCGCGCCTCGCCGGACGGCAAGACCGCCTTGATGATCGCCGCCTGGAAGGGCAACGAGCTCGCGACCGACGAGCTGTTGCGCTCCGGTGCGGCGCCCGTCCTGCAGTCCGGCGGCAAGACGGCACTCGACTTCGCGCTGGCCGAGGGCAACAAGCGCTGCGCCGAGCGGCTGGGCTACGTGGAGAGGCGCCGGTAGCGGTCCGCCGGCCTGCTGACCGACTCGTCAGCCTCCACGAGGTCTCGCGGGAAGACGGTGCCGCGCGCCGCCTTCCCGTCGCCTCGTGCTACCATCGCTGCGCCATGCGGTTCCGTTTCGCACTCTCGTAGGCCCTTCCCCACCGAAGTCTCCATCCACCTTCGGATCCCAGGAACCCGTCCGTCTTCCAATCGGGGGAAGCCATGTCCGTGCGAAACGCCGAGAGCGCGGCGCTCGATCGCGCTCGCCTCAAGGAGTCGTTCTCGTCCGTGCCCGTCGGGGTCAAGCTGCTCGACGGTCCAATCGTGCCGGGAAACCCGGCCATCTTCCAGATGAGCATCAACCGGAGCCCGCGTTTCGGCGAGTACTTCCAGGTCTGGCCGGGCGCTCGCGACAACGAGCTCGAGGTACTCTCCGCCGATACGTCGATCCAGCAGCTCGTGCTGCGGGTCAGGGAGCCGCGTCGTCGATTCGTACAGATCGTGCGGAAGGGGCCGTTCAGCAGCCTGGAGTCGCTGGAGGCCCAGCTGCGCTCCAGCGGCGGCCGGCTGCTGAAGGAGACCCGCTACGACTGGCGCGTCGAGATGTGGACGCCGAGTCTCGACCGCAGGTACCTGTGCGGCAGGGACGATCTGCACCTCTTCATCGCCCAGGTGCGCGACGGCGACACGGTCCCGCAAGCGCACGAGTCCCTGAAGCCTGGTGACGTCCGCCAGGCCGAGCGGCTGGAGCCCGGCAGCGTCCTGCGTCAGGGCGAGTGGTTCTTCGTGCGGCCGTCTGTCGAGGAGAAGGAGCGCCTCGAGCAGGACCTCCGCGAGCGAAGCCGGGCCCTGCGCCCCTCCGCTCCCGTCGGCGAGGGCGGACGCCCTCACGTCGCGGACTTCGTGGCCACCGTCGACCGGCGCATCCGAGGGCCGCATCGCGAGCACCGCCGAACGGAGGTGTACGCGCGAGGTGCGGTCCGGCATCCGGACCATGGGCCGCTGTGGCTCGCCGAGTGGATGAAGGCCGTTCGCAACCGCGAGATCGGTCAGGCGAGGAGCCTGACGCCTCGCATCACCTGGATCGACTGAGTACAGGGCGCTCGCGAACGGCCGACACCGTTCGCGAGCGTTCTCCCCCCGATCGCTGGCGCTGCTCGATCAGGAACTCCGCGAGCAGGTCCGCGTCCCGTCGGCGCGCCGACGTCCGTCGGGTCACGAGCGCCAGCGTCCGCGACGGCGCCGACGGCGAGAACGGGCGCGCCACCAGCCGCGTGCCCTTGAGGATCCCCGCGTCCAGCGTGATCCCGGGCAGCAGCGTCACGCCCAGCCCGCCCTCCACCATCTGGATCAGCGTCGTCAGGCTCGTCGCCTCCACGCGGGAGTCCCAGCCCCCGCGACGCGGACCGCAGGCGGCGATGGCGTGGTCGCGCAGGCAGTGCCCCTCTTCCAGCAACAGCATGTCGCCCGTGTCGATGCGGCGGAGCGCGACGTCCTTCTTCCGGACCGCGGGATCGTCCTCGCGCGCCACGAACGCGAACTCGTCCTTGAAGAGCTCGCGCACGTACAGGTCGCCGGTCTCGAAGGGCAGCGCGATGAGCGCGACGTCGAGGCTCCCCGCGCGCACGCGCTCCAGCAGGCGCGCCGTGAGGTCCTCGCGCAGGTAGAGCTTCAGCTCCTCGTACGACCGGCGCAGCGCCGGGAGCACGTTGGGCAGCAGGTAGGGCGCGATGGTGGGGATGGCCCCCAGCCGCAGCGGCCCCGACAGCGGGCGCGCCGCCGAGCGGGCCGCCTCCGCCAGGTCCGTGGCCGCGGCCAGCAGCTCGCGCGCGCGCCCGACCACGTCCTCCCCCACCGCGGTGAGGCGCACGTGGCGCTTGTCGCGCTCGACGAGCTGGACGCCCAGCAGCGTCTCCAGCTCCTTGAGCCCGGACGACAACGTGGACTGGGTGACGAACTGGGCCTCGGCCGCGACGCGGAAGTTCAGGCGCTCGGACAGCTCGACCAGGTAGGCCAGCTGGCGCAGGGTGGGCAGGGCGAGCATCAGTGGTCCATCTGGCTCATCGAGTGACTCGATCATTCTAACGAGAATTAGTCGTTGGATCACTCACCTTGGCTTCACCAGAATGGTGCCTCACGTCGACCACGAGCCGGTTCCGGAGGGGAAGGCCCTGACGGCCGCTCGGGGTTCACCTACATTGGGAAGAGACCGACCCGAGAGAGGAGAAGTCGCATGGCCGACAAGGAGAACACCCGGAGCGTGAGCGAGAGCGAGAACCCCGTCATCCCCTCGCCGACTCCCAAGCGGAGCCGCCCGAGGACGAACAACGACTGGTGGCCGAACCAGCTCGACCTTTCGGTGCTGCACCACCACTCCCACCTCTCCAACCCCATGGAAGAGGACTTCAACTACGGCGAGGCCTTCAAGTCCCTCGACGTCGAGGCCCTGAAGCGGGACCTCGTCGCCCTGATGACGACGTCGCAGGACTGGTGGCCGGCCGACTACGGCCACTACGGCCCCCTCTTCATCCGCATGACCTGGCACGCGGCCGGGACCTACCGCATCTCCGACGGCCGCGGCGGCGGCGGCGAGGGCCAGCAGCGCTTCGCTCCGCTCAACAGCTGGCCCGACAACGCGAACCTGGACAAGGCGCGCCGGCTGCTCTGGCCGCTCAAGAAGAAGTACGGCCAGCAGATCTCCTGGGCCGACCTGCTCGTCCTGGCCGGCGACGTGGCCATGGAGTCGATGGGGTTCAAGACGTTCGGCTTCGGCTTCGGCCGGCCCGACGTCTGGGAGCCCGAGGACATCTTCTGGGGCCCGGAGGACACCTGGCTGGGCGACCAGCGCTACAGCGGCGAGCGCGAGCTGGCCAAGCCGTTCGGCGCCGTGCAGATGGGCCTGATCTACGTGAACCCCGAGGGCCCCGGCGGGAACCCCGACCCGCTGAAGGCCGCCCGCGACATCCGCGACACGTTCGCCCGCATGGCCATGAACGACGAGGAGACGGTCGCGCTGATCGTCGGCGGCCACACGTTCGGCAAGACCCACGGCGCGGCCCCGGGATCGAACGTCGGTCCGGAGCCGGAGGGCGCCGGCCTCGAGCACCAGGGCCTGGGCTGGCAGAACAGGCACGGCAGCGGCAAGGGCGCCGACACGATCACGAGCGGCCTCGAGGGCGCCTGGACCAACAACCCGACGAAGTGGGACAACGGGTTCCTCGAGAACCTCTTCAAGTACGAGTGGGAGCTGACGGAGAGCCCGGCCGGCGCCAAGCAGTGGAAGCCGAAGAACCCCGAGGCCCAGGGCACCGTGCCGGACGCGCACGATCCGAAGAAGCGCCACGCGCCGATGATGCTGACGACGGACCTCTCGCTCAAGGTGGACCCGATCTACGCCCCGATCGCGAAGCGGTTCCACGAGAACCCGGACCAGCTGGCCGACGCCTTCGCTCGCGCCTGGTTCAAGCTCCTCCACCGCGACATGGGCCCCCGCCCCCGCTACCTGGGCCCGTGGGTCCCGGAGCCCCAGCTGTGGCAGGACCCGGTCCCGGCCGTGGATCACCCGCTGGTGGACGAGAAGGACGTGGCCGCGCTCAAGCGGAGGATCCTCGACTCGGGCGTGTCGAGCGCGGATCTCGTCTCGACCGCCTGGAACGCGGCGGCCAGCTTCCGCGGCACGGACAAGCGCGGCGGTGCGAACGGTGCGCGCATCCGGCTCGAGCCGCAGAAGAGCTGGGAGTCCAACGAGCCGGCCCGTCTGGCGAAGGTGCTCTCCGCGCTCGAGAAGGTGAAGCAGGACTTCGACAAGTCGGCGCCCGGCGGCAAGAAGGTCTCTCTGGCCGACCTCATCGTCCTCGGCGGCTGCGCCGCGGTCGAGGAGGCCGCGAGGAAGGCGGGCCACCAGGTCGAGGTGCCCTTCGCGCCCGGCCGCACGGACGCGACGCAGGAGCAGACCGACGTCGACACCTTCGACGTCCTGGAGCCGGCGGGCGACCCCTTCCGCAACTTCGCGCGCGCGGGCGACCCGCTCTCGCCGGAGACGCGGCTGCTGGACCGGGCCAACCTGCTGAAGCTCACCGCGCCCCAGATGACGGCCCTGGTCGGAGGCCTGCGTGCCCTGGACGCGAACCACGGAGGCGCGAAGCACGGTGTCCTCACCAACGCGCCAGGGACGCTCACGAACGACTTCTTCGTGAACCTGCTCGACGTCGGCATCGCGTGGAGGCCCTCGGCCGCGGACAAGAGCGTCTACGAGGGAAACGACCGGGCCAGCGGAAAGACGAAGTGGACCGCGACCGCCGCCGACCTCGTCTTCGGCGCCCATTCGCAGCTGCGTGCGCTCTGCGAGGTCTACGCCAGCGACGACGGGAAGGACCGGTTCGTGCGCGACTTCGTGGCGGCCTGGGACAAGGTCATGAACCTGGACCGGTACGACCTGCTGGCCCAGGCTCGCAACGGGAAGCGGGCCGGACGCTAGGCTCGTCGGAGCGCGCGGGCGACCCGCTCCTTGGTCGCCCGCGCTCGCCGCGTCAGGGCTTCGGCAGGCTGAAGGCGCGCGCCAGGGCCTCGTTGCTCGCGTCGATCGCCGTCCAGGCGCCGCCCGTGACGGGCAGGGACAGCGTCCCCAGCGCCTGCTTCACCTTGGTCGTCTGCGCGAACAGCTGGCCCACCTCGACCGATGCGGGGCGGTCGTCCTTGAGGCGCGCCCGCACGTCCCTGGCCTTCAGGCCCAGCCCCTTGATGTCGCCCTTCAACGACTCGCGCGCCGCCTTGTCGATCGCCTTGTTGGCCTTCGCCGCCTTCTCCGTGTCGCCCTGGAGCTGCTTGGCGGCGGGCTCCATCCCCGCGACCTTGGCCGCCAGCTCGCCGTCGTTCAACCGGGCGGCCTGGACGTTCATGCTCTCGACGGGCCAGCCCACCGCGTAGGCCTGGGCCAGGGCCTGCAGCTTCGTCTCGAGCGCCGTCCAGGCGCTGCCGGGGGTGAGGCTCTGGCGCCGGTTGCGGAGCGCGACGTCGCTGCCGCGGCGCAGCAGCGAGGGCGCCTCCAGGCTCGCCGCGTGGTCGCTCTCGAACCGGTCCTTCAGCACGTCGATGGACTTGTCGAAGTCCTTCAGGAAGTCCTTGACCTTCACCGTGCGCTCCGCGGACGTGATCACCGCGTCGTCGAGGTTCTGCCTCTCGAGGTCCTTCTTCCAGGTCTCGTATCCGCCCTGGATGTCCTCGATGAGCTTCTTCACCTGCTCGTCCGTGAGGCGCTCGGCGCCGGTCGCGCGCGGCGGCAGGGCGAGCGCCACCAAGACAGTGGCGATGAGGACGAACGGCCGTGGGACTCGCATCTCGGGTCTCCTCGTCCGATGGGGCTGCTGGGCGGGGATTGTAGATCGCTGGGGCTATTTCAGCCCGCTCGGAAGGCGTGGCGACGCCAGCAGGTCCTTGAACACCTTCCACCGGTCCCCCGCCTGCCTCTCGACGTACGCGCGCACCAGGTCCTGGCCCAGGTTGTAGTTCAGCACGTAGCTGCGGTACTGCGCGATGAACTTGACCCGCTGCCGGGCGCGGTCCGGAGGCATGAGCGCGAACGTCGTCAGCCACCGCGCCGCGCCGGCGGCGTCCAGGCGTCCCTCCAGATACCGGCGCGCGGCCTCGTTGGAGCCGTAGTCGAGCCCGTGCATCTCGCGCTGCACGCGCGCGTAGGCGTCCGCGCTGGCCGGGTCGAGCCCGGCCAGGGGATAGAGGGAGGCGCGCTCGAAGGCGGTGCGCTCGTCGCCGGGGAACGCGACCTCGATGCCGTAGTTGGCGGTGCCTTCCGCGATCAGCGACTGGGGGCTGAACAGCGGGTACACGCTGAGCTCCACCCAGCCGCGGTCCTTCACCAGGTGCTTCTCGAGCAGCGCGTTGTAGACGTGGTGGCCCGGGTAGCCCTCGTGGCAGGCGAGGTCGACGGCGCGGTCGATGGTGACCGGCAGGTCCAGGTTCACCTGGATGACGCTGCGGAACCCGCCCTGGTACCAGTTGTACGCGCTCCAGGACTTCCCCTTCACGTATTCGACCGTGAAGGTCTCGCCGGCCGGCAGGTCGACGTGCGGCAGCGTGCGCCGCCGGCACTCGGCGATGGCGGCGTCGAACACCGCCGAGAGCCGGTCGGGCGGGATCACGAACTGCTTGCGCCAGGCCTCGTACCGATCCGCCAGCGGGCCCGAGCCGGGCAGCAGCGTCTCGAGCCGGGCCTGCACGCGCTTGAACTGCTCCTCCGGCACGACGGGCGCGACGGCGTCGTAGAGCGCGCGCGACTCCTCGTCGAAGGCGAGCGTCTTCCCCGACAGCATGTCGACCCGCGCCACCAGCGCTCCCAGCTGGCGCGTGAGGTACTGGTGGCGCAGGGCGCTCGGCTCGTCCTTCCCGTCGGGACGCAGCGTCCCCAGCCGCGCCAGCAGCCGCTCCGCGTCGGCACGGATCTCGGGCAGCGGGCGCTTCTGCGCCTGCGCGGCGGCGCGCCACTCGGGCGGGCCGTAGTACGCGTCGACGGAGTCGGCGTCGTGCACGCCCAGCGCCAGGACGAGCTTGACGTAGGCGGGCGCGACCTCGTCCATCCCCGTTGCTCCCACGGCCCCAGCAAGGATCGTCACGGCGATGAGGCTCGCAGGCATGATCCTCGAGCCTACACCGGCCCGCAGCCGGCGTCAGTTCTGCAGCCGGTAGCCGACCCGATGCCGCACGGCCACCTTGCCGCGCCCGGGCACCTTCACCGAGATCTTGCGCATGCGGCCGGGGGCGCCCGAGCCGTCCGGCGTGAAGCCGAGCACGTACTGCGAGCGCAGGTCGGCCACGATCTCGTCGAGCACGCCGGGCAGCGCCGCCTCGTTCGGCAGCTTGAAGAGGCGGCCGCCGGTGACCTGGGCCAGCCGGTCGAGGTCCTTCACGGCCTCCTGCGGGTCCGGGCCGTCGCCGATCACCGACGCCGGGTACGCCACGGGATAGATCGTGACCGCCGTGGACTGGACGGCCCGGTCGAGCGCGGCCGGCTCGGTCCGGCTCACGGTGTCGATCCCGTCGGTGAGGAGCACCAGCGCGGACCGTCCGTTCGAGCTGGACAGCGCCTTCAGGCTGTACGCGATCGCGTCGCGCAGCGCGGTGTTGCCGCCCTCGGGCAGCGTGCGCACGCGCTCGAACAGCGCCTCGGGGTTCTCGCGGTCGAACTTCTCGACCCGCTGCGTCTGGTCGAAGAACACGACGATGACGTCCTGCGCGTTGGGCAGGTGGGTCAGGAAGCGCACGGTGACGTCCTGCGAGCGGCGCAGCGTGGCCAGCATGCTGTCGCTCGTGTCCACCACCAGCGCCACGTCCAGGGAGGTCGACGGGTTGCCCGGCTCCCCCATCCGGGCGCACATCTCGACCTGCTGGCGGCGGCCGTCCTCGCTCACCACGAAGTCGCGCGCGGTCAGGCCTTCGACGGGCCGTCCCTGCCCGTCCTCGACGGTGACGGCCACGTTGACGAGCCCGGTCTCGGCCGAGAAGACGGGCACGGGCTGCGCCGCGGCCGGGGCGGTCGCGGCGAGCCCGAGGACGAACGACACGGCCGAGGCGAGCGGCGCGTGCCGGGTCACGTCAGTTGGCGCTGCCCGCCGCGTCGCCGGTCTTGGGAGTGCTCAGGTAGCCCGTGATCCGGTCCTTCTGCACCCCGTAGA
>JAICEW010000087.1 GCA_025923995.1 Vicinamibacteria bacterium
CCCCGGACGAAGTCGAACTCGTAGGCGCCCGACCAGTACGCGCCCTTGATGCGCGACTCGAGCGGCTCGCCGGTGTTGACCACGAGCTGACCGTAGGTGAACCGTCGGCGCGCGGCCTCCACGCTGCCCTCGTACTCCAGCGGCGTGTACGAGCCGCGGAGCTTGTGTCCGGGCTTGATCTGGAAGCCACCGCGGATCTCGAACGTGCGCTCGTCCACGAAGCCGAGGTCCTCGGTGATGTCGAGGAGCGTGCCTTCGTCGTCGCCGAAGCCCTTCTGGATCTCCCCGTCGAAATCGGGCCGGAACTCCCGGTACTCGACGCGGATGCCGTAGTTCTCCTGGGGCGGGCCCGGGGACTGGGCCCCGGCGGCCACGGGGAGTAGGACGAGGCCGGCGACGGACAGGGCGCGGGCCGATCGGTTCATGCGAGGGGGCCTCCTCCGAGTGTCAGGCGTTCCGGGAGAAGCTATCACGAAGCGCGGGGCACCCACAATACTTTGTGGGCCCCCTCCGCACGACGCCAAGCTCTAGCGACTCAGGCGGCTACGCACACTCCCGAGGAGGTCCCGCAGCTCCGGGACCCGAAGGAGCCAGGCCAGCGCGCCATAGGCCCCGAGGCCGGCCAGGATCGGCCCCAGCGCGGTCGCCGCCTGGGCGGCCAGGCCCCGCGTCCCCACGAGATCCTCGAGCAAGCGCGCGCTGGTCCAGGTGACGCCCGCCATCCCCACGGACGCCAGCACCACGCGGAGGAGGCTGCCCGGCAGCCCGTCCTTGCCCAGGCTGCCCACGCTCCGCCCGAACGCGGAGAGGAGCACCGCGACGTTCACCACGGACGCGAGGGCCGTGCCGAGCGCGATCGCCCGGAACCCGGCCTGCCGGTGCAGCAGGAGGACGAACACCAGGTTCGTGCCCACCGCGGCCGCGCTCGCCATCAGCGGCACGCGCGGACGGCCGAGCGCGTAGAACGCCGGAGCCAGCACCTTCACGCTCGTGTACGCGACGAGGCCGAAGGAGAACAGCAGCAGCGCGGCCGCGGTCTGCGCGGTGTCGCGGGAGGCGAACTGCCCGCGCTCGAAGAGCAGCCGCACGATGGGCGTCGCCAGCGTCATCAGCCCCGCGGTGGCGGGCACGGTGAGGAAGGCCAGCAGGCGCAGCGCACGGTCCACCGCCTGACGCATGCCGTCCAGGTCCCCCGCCGCCGCGCGGTGCGCGAGTCCCGTCGTCACCACCGTCCCGACCGCGACGCCGAAGATCCCGATCGGCAGGTAGAGGATGCGGAAGGCGTACTGCAGCCAGGAGACCGCGCCCGGCTCGAAGGACGCGAACAGCGTGTTGACGAAGATGTTGACCTGCACCGCGGCCAGGCCGACGGTGGCGGGGGCCATCAGGTCCGCGACCGAACGCAGGTCGGGATCGCCGGGAGCCCATTGCGGGCGGAAGCGCCAACCTTCGCGCAGCAGCGCCGGCACCTGGATGAGGAGCTGCGCGGCGCCCCCGGCCACGGTCCCCAGCGCCCAGCCCATCGCGACCTGCGCGGCCGGGAAGCCGGCCCACCACAGCCCCGCCGCCCAGGCGATCGTCACCATGTTGAAGACGGCGGGGGCGAACGCGGGGGTGCCGAAGCGATGGTGCGCGTTGAGCATGCCCATGGCCACCGCCGCGAAGGACACCAGGGGCAGGAACGGCAGCATCACGCGCGTCAGCACCACCGTGATCTCGTGCTTGCCTGGCACGCTCTCGAAGCCGGGGGCCAGCACGCGGACCAGCGGGCCGGCGAACACGAAGCCGGCCACCACCAGCACGCCCAGCAGCGCGGCCAGCACCGTCAGCAGCCGGCAGGCCATCCCGAACGCGCGCTCCCGGCCCCCTTGAGCCAGGGCGCGCGCGTAGGTCGGGACGAAGGCCGCGGACAGCGCCCCCTCGGCGAACAGGTCGCGGAGCAGGTTGGGGACCTTGAACGCGGCCTGGAACGCGTCGGCGTAGAGCCCGGCGCCCAGCAGGGCCGCGAAGACCTGCTCGCGGACGAGGCCCAGCACGCGCGACAGGAACGTGAGGGCGGAGACGAGACCGGCCGCGCGCGCGAGCGAGCGGGTCGAGCCTCCCGCTCCAGGGTTGACGGCGCTGCTCAATTGCGGTAACCTGCGCTTTTGCCGTCCGTTGCGAGGCACGACGCAGAGGTCAAGGAGGCCATTTGGCGCATCACGCATCCGCCCTGAAGCAGATGAGGCAGGGCCAGAAGCACCAGGCACGCAATCGCAAGAACGTGTCCCAGCTGAAGACCCAGGTGCGCAAGCTGCGCGCCGCCATCGCCAAGGGCGACGCCGCCGAAGCCAAGGAGACGCTGTCCCAGACGGTGAGCGCGATCGACAAGGCCGCCAAGAAGGGCGTGGTCCACGACAACGCCGCGGCCCGGTACAAGAGCCGCCTGACCCGCCGCGTCAACGCGCTGAACGCGCGCGGCTGACCGCCGTCTCCGGACGCCGCGCGGCCGCCACCGCCGCCAGCAGCGCGCTGCGCGGCTCGGCTCCCAGCTTGATCCGCCGGTCGGCGACGTCCAGGGCCCGCAGCGCCGCCGCCAGCTCCGCGTCGGACCACCGGCGCGCGGCCTCCAGCACGTCCCGCACCTTGAACGGCAGCAGCCCCAGCCGCCGGACGATCTCGTCCTGCGGCGCGCGCTGCTCGTGCAGGGCCTTCGCGCCGCGCACCTGCCGCACCGCGCGGTGGAGCGTCGCCAGGATCAGGAGCGGCGCCAGGCCGTCCTCCAGCGCGTCCTCCATCAGCGACGTCACCATGTCCAGCCGGCGCGCGCTCCACGCGTCGCCGAGCTTGTAGAGCGGCGCGGTCAGGCCGCGTCCCGACACGGCCGCGACGTCCTCGGCGGTGAGCGGCCCCTTGCGTCCGGCCGCGAACGCCTCCAGCTTGTCGATCTCGCCCACCAGCCGCCGCAGGTCCTGGCCCACGCGCTCCAGCAGCTCCTCCAGCGCGTCTTCGCCAAGGGCCAGCTGCCGGCGGCGGAGCCGGTCCTGCACGTGGGCACGCAGCGCGCGGCCCTTCAGCGGATCGGCGGGCGTGACGTCCGCCTTCTCCAGGATCTTCTTCCAGATCGCCTTGCGCTTGTCGGGCTTGACCGCCATCAGCACGAGCAGCACGCCCGGCGCAGGCTGGTCGAGATAGCCCGCGACCCCCTCGTCCTCGCCCTTGGTCTGCTCGGCGTTGCGCACCACGACCGCGCGCTGCGGCGCGAACAGCGATCCCGTGCAGGCGCTCTCCAGCAGGCGGGACCAGGTCGTCTCCTCGCCGCGCAGGGTGGTGACGGCGTCGTCCCGCGCGTCCCCCAGGTGCTCGGCCAGCAGCCGCGAGAGAGCCTCCTCGGCCAGCAGCGAATCGGCGCCCACCACCGCCTGGACGCCGGCCAGCTTCAGAACGCCTCCAGCATGGCGGCGACCAGGTTGCGCGCGAAGGCGGTGGTCAGCCGGTCCATGGACGGCTCCTCGCGGTCGAAGTAGATGTTGGGGTCCGAGCCGACCTCGTACTCGTCGCGGAACGAGAAGGAGTCGCTCGACCACAGCGGCTCGGGCGCGCCCACCTTCGTGTAGCGTACCCGCGCGGTGAGCGTGATCGAGTAGCGGCTGGCCTGGGTGCGGCCCGCGTCCTCGCCGGAGAAGCCCACCGGCACCGCGTGGTAGCCCACCAGCTCGCCCTCGACGACCGCATCGACGCCCTGCGCGTCCGGGACCACGTCGAAGCGGCCGCGCCGGAGCAGCTCTTCGATCACCCGCTGCGTCACCTTCTGGTCGAGGCCGGCGCGCCCGGTCGTGTCCTTGAACATGGGCACGCCGATGCGCTTGATGGAGGCGTCCGTGGTGACCCCCTTCCCCACCAGCGCGTATCCGCACCCCGGCAGCCCCAGCAGGAGCAGCGCCGCCGCCAGCCGCCGCTTCACTTCACCACCACGTTCACGAGGCGCCCCGGCACGTAGACCACGTTCACGACCGTCTTTCCGGCCACGTGCTCGCCCACTGCCGCGAGCGCGCGCGCCTTGACCTCTTCCGCCCCCAGGTCCCGCGGCACGGTGACGCGCGTCCGCACCTTGCCGTTCACCTGCACCGCCAGCTCCACCTCGTCCTCGCGCGCGACCTCGGGGCTAGCGCCCGGCCAGTTGCGGTCCACCACGCTGAAGCGCCGCCCCAGCCGTTCCCACATCTCCTCGCACACGTGCGGCGTGAACGGGGCAAGCAGCAGGATCAGCGACTCGATGGCCTCGCGCAGCACGGGGCGGAGCGGGCCCTCGGCCACGTCGGCCTCCCGCTTGAGGACCTCGTTGAGCAGCTCCATCATCGCCGCCACCGCGGTGTTGAGGTGGATGCGCTCCTCGATGTCCTCGGTCACGCGGGCGATCGTCTGGTGCACCTTGCGCCGCAGCGCGCGCGCCGACTCCGGCAGATCGGCCGGGATGGGCGCCCGGTTCTCCGACTTGAGCGCGTCCGCGTGCCGGTCCACCAGGCGCCAGAGCCGCTGCAGGAACCGGTGGGGGCCCTCGATCTGCTCGTCCGCCCACTCGAGGGCCATCTCGGGCGGCGCCACGAACAGGATGTACAGCCGCAGCGTGTCGGCGCCGTAGCGGCCGATGATGTCGTCGGGCGCGATCGTGTTGCCCTTGCTCTTCGACATCACCTCGCCGTCCTTGTGGACCATCCCCTGCGGGAACAGGCGCGTGACCGGCTCGTCGAAGGTGACGAGGCCGAGGTCGCGCATCACCTTGGTCCAGAACCGCGAGTACACGAGGTGCAGGATGGCGTGCTCGATGCCGCCCACGTAGAGGTCGACCGGGAACCAGTAGCGGACCGACGTGGTGTCGAAGGGGCCGTCCGTCTTGCGTGGCGAGAGGTAGCGGTAGAAGTACCAGGACGAGTCCACGAACGTGTCCATGGTGTCCGTCTCGCGGCGGGCCGGACCCCCGCAGCGCGGACAGGTCGCGTTCACGAACTCCGGGACCTTCGTGAGCGGGTTGCCGCCCTCGCCCGTGAACGGCGCGTCGGGCGGCAGCGTGACCGGAAGCTGCGCGTCGGGCACGCCCACGACGCCGTCCTTCTCGCAGTAGACGACCGGGATCGGCGTGCCCCAGTAGCGCTGGCGGCTGATCAGCCAGTCGCGGAGCCGATAGCTCACGGCCGCGCGGCCGAAGCCCTTCTCGCGCGCGTGCTCGGCCATGCGCGCGAGTGCTCGCTCCACCGTCAGCCCGTCGAACGGCCCGCTGTTGATGAGCACGCCGTCTTCGCTCGTGAACGGCATCTCCGGCAGGTCCGTGCCCGTCGCGTCCTTCGGACGGATGACCGGCCGGACGGGCAGGTCGTACTTCCGCGCGAAGTCGAAGTCGCGCTGGTCGTGGCCGGGCACCGACATGATCGCGCCCGTGCCGTAGCCCATGAGGACGAAGTTGCCGACCCAGAGCGGGAGGCGCTCGCCGTTGAAGGGGTTGGTCACGTAGTGCCCGGTGAACACGCCCTCCTTGTCCACCTGCCCCGCCTGCCGCGCACGCCGGTCCTGCGAGCGCAGCCGCGCCACCCCGGCGATGGCCTCGGGGTTCCCCGCGACCAGCGCGTCCACGCGCGGGTGCTCGGGAGCCAGGACCCCGAAGGTCGCGCCGTAGATGGTGTCGATGCGCGTCGTGAACACGCGCAGCGAGGAGCCGTCGTCGACGGGGAACTCCACCTCGGCGCCCTGCGAGCGGCCCACCCAGTTGCGCTGCTGGTTGAGGACACGGTCCGGCCAGTCGGGCAGCTGCGCCATGTCGTCGACCAGCTCGTCCTGGTACGCGGTGATGCGGAGGAACCACTGGTCGAGCTCGCGCTCCTCCACCTGCGAGTGGCAGCGCCAGCAGGTGCCGCCCTCCGCCTGCTCGTTGGCGAGCACGGTCTGGCAGGAGGGGCACCAGTTGACGGCCGCCTTCGCCCGGTACGCGATGTCGCGCTCGAGCATGCGCAGGAAGAACCACTGGTTCCAGCGGTAGTACTCGGGGTCGCAGGTCGCGACCTCGCGGCTCCAGGGATAGCTGAAGCCGAGCCGTTGGAGCTGGCGCTTCATGCCGGCGATGTTGTCGCGCGTCCACTTCTCGGGATGGACGCCGCGCTTGATGGCGGCGTTCTCGGCCGGCAGGCCCAGCGCGTCCCACCCGATCGGGTGCAGCACGTTGAAGCCGCGCATGCGCTTGAAGCGGGCCACCACGTCCGTGATGCAGTAGTTGCGGACGTGCCCCACGTGGATGTCGCCCGAGGGATACGGCAGCATCTCCAGGCAGTAGTACTTCGTGCGGGCGGGGTCCTCGGTGACCTCGAAGGTGCGCGCGTCGGCCCAGCGCTGCTGCCAGCGGGGCTCGATCTCGGAGAAGAGGTAGTCGCTCATCGATCGTGTCAAGTCCAATGAACGCAGAATGTTAGCACGCCCGCCGCTGGGAGCGTCAGCCGCGGGCGAGCAGTGCTTTGACCTCGTCGTCCTCGACGGGCGGGAACGACTCGTAGAACCGTCCCACGGCTTCGAACGGCGAAGGCGTCGCGATGGCCTCGAGGATCGCACCCCGACCCGCGATCTCACGCGCGGCCGACGGGGGCGCGACGGGCACCGCCACGATCACGCGGCGGGGCGCCTGCCGGGCCACGGCCGCCGCCGCCGCCTGCGCGGTCAGGCCGGTCGCGAGGCCGTCGTCCACGATCACGACCACGCGGCCGGCGATGGACGGCTCCGGCCGGCCGCCGCGGTACTCGCGCACGCGGCGGGCGATCTCCGCCCGTTCCGCCTCGACCGTGCGCTCGACGTGCTCGCACGGGACGCGCAGGGACTCGATCGTGCGCTGGTCGAGGACCACGATGTCCTCCCCGTCGGCGATCGCGAGCGCCCCGATGGCCAGCTCCGGGTTCCCCGGAGCGCCCAGCTTGCGCGGCACCGTGACGTCCAGCACGGCCTGCAGCGCCGACGCCACCGGCGCCGCCACCACGACGCCGCCGCGCGGAATGCCGAGGACGATCACGTCCTGGCCCCGCTCGGGCACGCGGCCGAGCAGGTACGCGCCGAGGCGCGCGCCGGCGTCGGCGCGGTCGCGGAAGATCACGAGAGGACCGGCCACGCGGGAGCGAGCGTCTCGCGGAACGCGGCGATCAGGCGGTCGACGACCGGGTGCGCCTCTGCGGGGATCACGGGGGGCGCCTCGCCCAGGAGGACGCGCGTGACGGCGGCGGCCGACGTCGCCAGCCCGTCCAGGTGGTAGCCCCCCTCGAGCGCGGCCACCACGCGTCCGCTCGCCGCGCCCGCCGCGGCGTCGACGCAGACGCCGGCCAGGGCGCCGTAGCCGGCCGCGCTCACGCGCATGCCCGCGAGCGGGTCGCCGTCGTACGCGTCGAAGCCGGCCGAGACCAGGACGAGCTGCGGATCGTACGCGCGGGCGATCGGCGCCACGATCTCGCGGTAGACGCGCAGGTACTCGGCGTCGCCCGACGCGTACGGCATCGGCAGGTTCACCGTGAACCCGCGGCCCTTTGCCACGCCCGTCTCCTCGAGCGCGCCCGTTCCCGGGTAGTACGGGTACGCGTGCGAAGAGACGTACAGGACCCGCGGATCGTCCTGGAAGATGTCCTGCGTCCCGTTGCCGTGATGGACGTCGAAGTCCACCACCAGCACGCGCTCGGCGCCGCGGGCCAGCGCCTCCGCGGCCGCCACCGCGACGTTGTTGAAGTAGCAGAAGCCCATGACCCGGTCCCGCTCGGCATGGTGGCCCGGCGGGCGGCTGAGGCAGAACGCGCGGTCCAGCTCCCCCTCCAGGACGCGCACCGTCGCGTCCACCACGCAGCCGGCCGCGTGCAGCGCCGCTTCGTGCGTCCCGGGACCGGCCTGGGTGTCAGGGTCGAACGCGACGACGCGGCCGCGCGTGGCGGCGACGGCCCTCACGTGGACGGGCGAGTGCACGCGCAGCAGCTCCTCGTCCGTCGCGGGGCGCGTGGGAAGGAAGATCAGGCGCTCCTGCAGGCCCGCCTCGAGGAGACCCCGCCGGACCGCGTCCACCCTCTCGGGCCGCTCGGGGTGACCGGACCCCGAGTCGTGCTCGCGGAACACCGGGTCGTCGTAGAGCCCGACCTTCATCGTCCCAATTCACCACGGATCGCGGATCAACACAACGAACGGAGCCACAGAGCACAGAGGCAACGGCACGTCTCCTCTTCCCAACTCGGTCCGGACCGAGTTGTGCGCGGATCACTCAATCCGTCCCGGGGCGGATGACGATGACACGCGCGAGCTACTCGATGTCGATCGTGGTCGTGGTGCTGAGCGACCCTGAGAAAAGGTCCTCGCGTGCGAACTCCAGATGATCCTGGCCGCGGTTCGTCGTGAGCCAGGCGTCGTACCACTCACGTGCGCCTGCGCTGCCGACTCCCACCGCCACCGTGTGCCTTCCGCGCTCCCTGAACTCGAACCCGAACTCGTCACCGGTGAGCGCGATCTCCTCCCCGTACATCATGCCGGGCCGGAGCCGTTCGAAGTGTTGCGGAGCCGTCTGTATCCGAACGAGGATCTGGCGGTGGCGTGGAGTGGCCGTTCGCGCCCGTCCATCGGGCCCTGTCACCGACACGCTCAGGGTCAGATCGCCATCCCATGGACTCGTGCAGGCCACCGGCCAGAATCCCCGCTTCACGTAGGGGGACTCTTTCGAGTCGTGCGGGTTGCGCAGGAGAACGCGGATGACGATCGGCTCCCCCAGCCGAAAGTACGATCGTGCGGGCGAAGCGTCCAACTCGAGCGCGGGCAGCGGGGCTCCGGCGAGCGTCGCGACCAGCGTGAGCACCGCGCGGTATCGGCCACGCATCGCTACCTCGCGACCCGCCCCGCCTCGATCCTGCCCGCCGACGTGTACTTCGAGCCCGCGTGTGCTCTGTGACCTTTGTGGCTCCGTTGTCGTGAGCGATCTACCCCTTGCTCGCCAGGTACGCCTTGGCCGCCTCGGTCAGCTTGGGCAGGATCTCGAACACGTCGCCCAGCAGCCCATAGTTCGCGACCTTGAAGATCGGCGCGTCCGCGTCCTTGTTGATGGCCACGATGACCTTGGACGACGACATGCCGGCCAGGTGCTGGATGGCCCCGCTGATGCCGGCCGCCACGTAGAGGCTCGGCGACACCGTCTTGCCCGTCTGGCCGACCTGGTACTGGTGGTCGACCCAGCCGGCGTCCACCACCGCGCGCGACGCGCCCACCGCCGCGCCCAGCGCCTGGGCCAGGCCCTCGACCAGGTGGAAGTTCTCGGGCCCCTTGAGCCCTCGCCCGCCGGACACGATGATCTGTGCCTCGCTCAGCTCGACCTTGCCGGAGGCCGTGGCCTTGACCTCGACCACGCGGGCCCGCGACGAGGCGTCCACCGTCCGCTTCACCATCTCCGCCTTGCGCGCCGCGTCGGGAGCGGCCAGGGGGAAGACGTTCGGGCGCAGCGTCGCGATCTGCGGCTCCGCCTCGAACCGGACGGTCGCGAACGCCTTGCCCGCGTACAGGGGACGGCGGGCCGTGAGGCGCCCGTCGTCGTTCGTCAGCCCCACGCAGTCCGAGACGAGCCCGGCGCCCAGCTTCGCCGCGATGCGCGGCGCGAGGTCCTTGCCCATCGCGGTGAAGGGCACCAGCAGCGCCTGGGCCTTCTGATCCGTCACCACCTGCGCGACCGCGCGCGCGAACGGCTCGGTGGCGTAGTGCGCCAGCTCGGGCTGGTCGAAGACGTGCACGGCGTCGGCGCCGTGGCTCGCCAGCTCCTGCGCCAGCGCGTCGGCGTCGAAGCCCGATCCCACGAGCACGCTCTCCACGCGCCCGCCGGCTCCCGCGAGGCGCCGCGCCTCGCTCACCGCCTCCAGCGACGGCCTCCTGAGCTTGCCGTCCCGCTGCTCCGCGAACGTGATGATGGCTGCCATCAGATGACCTTCGCTTCCTCGTGGAGCAGACGCAGCAGCTCCTTCACCTGGGTGTCCGCGTCGCCCTCGATCATGCGCACGGCCTGGCGCGCGGGCGGCAGCTCCATGGCCGCGACCGCGGAGCGCGGCGCGAGCGCCGCGGCGTCGAGGCCGAGCGCGGCCGCGTCCTTGACCTCCAGCGGCTTCTTCTTGGACGCCATGATGCCCTTGAGGCTCGCGTAGCGCGGTTCGTTCAGCCCCTTCTGGGCCGAGATCACGGCGGGCAGGGACGTCTCCCACACCTCGTGGGCGCCCTCGACCTCGCGCTCGACGCGGGCCTTGCCCTCGCCCAGCTCGATCTTGACGGCCATCGTCACCTGCGGCAGGTCCAGCAGCTCCGCCAGCAGCCCGGGAATCTGGCTGTGGTCGCCGCCCACGCCCTGCTGCCCGGTGAGCACCAGGTCCGCGCCCAGGCCCTTGATGGCCGCCGCCAGCACGCGTGCGGTGCCCAGCGGGTCGAGGCCATCGAAGGCCGCGTCCTTGAGGTGAAGCGCCGAGTCGGCGCCCATGGCCAGCCCGTTGCGCAGCGTGGACTGCACGCGGTCGGGGCCGACCGACACCACGACCACCTCCCCCCCGCCCTTGCTCTCCTTGATCCGGAGCGCCTCCTCGATCGCGAACTCGTCGTAGGGCGAGGCGATCCAGTTGACGTCCGACTCGACGATCCCCTTCCCGTCGGGGGCGATCCGGACGCGCGTCTCCGTGTCCGGGACCTGCTTCACGCACACCGCAATCTTCAAGGTCGCGTCATCTCCTTCATGGAATCAGCCCTCGAAGCGCTTGAACAGCAGCGCGCCGTTCGTGCCGCCGAACCCGAAGGAGTTCGACAGCGCGTAGCGGACGGGGGCGGAGCGGGCCTGGTTGGGCACGCAGTCCAGGTCGAACCCCTCGTCGGGGTTCTCGTGGTTGATCGTGGGCGGCAGGACCTGGTCGCGGATGGCCAGCGCGCTGATGCCCGCCTCCAGGCCGCCCGCGGCGCCCAGCAGGTGGCCGGTCATGGACTTGGTGGAGCTGAAGGCCAGCTTCTTCGCGTGCGGGCCGAACACCTCCCGCAGCGCCAGCACCTCCACCTCGTCGCCCCGCGGGGTCGACGTGCCGTGCACGTTCACGTAGTCGACGACCGACGGGTCGACGCCGGCGTCCTTCAGCGTCTTGCGCATGACGCGGATGGCGCCGTCGCCGTCCTCGCACGGAGCGGTGATGTGGTACGCATCCCCGGACATGCCGTACCCGACGAGCTCGCAGTAGATCGTGGCACCGCGCGCGCGGGCGTGCTCCAGCTCCTCGAGGATCACGACGCCCGAGCCCTCGCCGATGACGAAGCCGTCCCGGTCGCGGTCGAAGGGGCGCGAGGCCCGCTCCGGCGCGTCGTTGCGCGTCGAGAGCGCCCGCATGGAGCAGAACCCGCCCACGCCCAGCGGCGTGATGGCCGCCTCGCTGCCGCCCGCGATCATGGCGTCGGCGTCGCCCCGCTGGATGTAGCGGAACGACTCCCCCAGCGCGTGCGCGCTGGCGGTGCAGGCGGTGGCGGTGGCCGAGTTGGGTCCCTTGGCGCCCGTGCGGATCGCGACCCAGCCGGAAGCCAGGTTGACGATGGCGGAAGGGATGAAGAACGGGCTCACCTTGCGCGGACCGCCGTTCATGAGCTCGGTGTGCTCGCGCTCGATGGTCGCGAACCCGCCGATGCCGCTCCCGATGAACACGCCCACCTGGTCCGCGTTGCCCGGTCCGATCTCGATCCGCGAGTCCTGGACCGCCAGGTCCGCGGCCGCCACCGCGAACTGGATGAAGCGATCCATCTTCTTGACTTCCTTCTTCTCGACCCACTTGAGCGGGTCGAACCCCTTCACCTCGCACGCGAAGTGCGTGGTGTGCTGGGAGGCGTCGAAGAGGGTGATGGGACCGGCGCCCGAGCGGCCTTCGCGCAGGCCCGCCCACGTCTCCTCGGTGCCGATGCCGAGGGGCGAGACGAGGCCCACGCCCGTGACCACGACCCTGCGTTCTGCTGCCACGATGACCCCCTTGGTCCCCGGGGGCGCCTACTTCTTGGCCTTGTCGCCGCCGTGCTTCTCGATGTAGTCGACGGCTTCCTTCACGCGGGTGATCTTCTCGGCGTCCTCGTCCGGGATCTCGATCCCGAACTCCTCCTCGAGCGCCATCACCAGCTCGACGGTGTCCAGGCTGTCCGCTCCCAGGTCGTCCACGAACGAGGCTTCGGCCGTGACGAGGTCCTCTTCCACGCCCAGCTGGTCCACGATGATCTTCTTGACGCGATCGGCCACAGGCTCCATGGTGCTCCTTTGTTCTTTTAAGCGCGGGCGATAGGGATCCCGTCTCCCCGCGAACGCCCATTCTACATGTGGAATCCGCCGTCCACCGACAACACCTGGCCCGTGACGTAGGACGCGGCGTCCGAGAGCAGGAAGGCCACGGCGCCGGCGACGTCCTCCGGACGGCCGACGCGGCCCATCGGTATGGAGGCGGCCATCGCCTCCTTCGCCTTGTCGGTCATGGCCGCCGTCATGTCCGTCTCGATGAAGCCCGGCGCCACCGCGTTCACGGTGATCGAACGGCTGGCCACCTCGCGCGCGACCGAGCGCGTGAGCCCGATCAGCCCCGCCTTGCTGGCGGCGTAGTTGGCCTGGCCCGCGTTCCCGGTGAGGCCCACCACCGAGGTGATGTTCACGATGCGCCCGCTGCGCTGCTTGAGCATGGGCTTGAGTGCCGCCTGGATGCAGTAGAAGGCGCCACCCAGGTTGGTGTCCAGCACCTGCTCCCAGTCCTCGGGCTTCATGCGCAGCACCAGCGTGTCGCGCGTGATGCCGGCGTTGTTCACGAGGTGGTCCAGGCGCCCGTGGGCCTCCAGCAGCTTCGCGAAAGCGGCGTCGATCGACGCGCGGTCGGCCACGTCGAGCGCGATCGCCTCCGCCCGGCCGCCGGCGGCCTCGATCTCGCCGACCGCTTCCCCCAGCTTCGCGGCATCGCGCGCGCCCAGCAGCACGGTCGCGCCCTGCGCCGCCAGCGTCTTCGCGATCGCGCGGCCGATCCCGCGCGACGCGCCCGTCACCAGCGCGACCTTCCCGGCCAGGCTCCCGGTCATGCGGTCACCTCGAGGGCGGCCAGGGTCTTCTCGAGCGAGGCCGCGTCCTCGATGTTGAGCACCCGGGCGTCACGGTGGATCTTCCTCACGAGCCCCGACAGCACGGTCCCGGGCCCCAGCTCGACGAAGGTGGTGACGCCCTCGCGCACCAGCAGCTCGACCGACTCCTGCCAGCGCACCGCGCCCGAGACCTGGCGGACCAGCCCGTCCCGCACCTCCGAAGCGCCGCGGACGGCGCGCGCGTCGACGTTTCGCACGAGCGGCGCGGCCAGCTCGCCGAACGCGAGCGCCGCGAGGTCCGTGGCCATCCGGTCCTGCGCCGGCTTCATGAGCGCGCAGTGGAAGGGGGCCGACACCGGCAGCGGCAGTGCCCGCTTGGCGCCCGCCTTCCTGCACAGCTCCATGGCCCGGTCCACCGCGGACGCGTGCCCCGCGATCACGATCTGGCCCGGGCAGTTCAGGTTGGCCGGCGACACCACTTCTCCCTGGGCGGCCTCGGCGCAGGCGGAGGCGACCGCATCCGCGTCCAGGTTCAGGATCGCGGCCATCGCGCCCTGCCCCACCGGCACCGCCTCCTGCATGTACTGGCCGCGCCGCCGCACGGCCACGACCGCGTCCGCGAGCGTCAGCCCGCCGGCGGCCACGATCGCGGAGTACTCGCCCAGGCTGTGCCCGGCCACGAAGTCCGGACGCAGGCCCCGCGTCTCGAACGCGCGGAGGACGGCGATGCTGGTGGCGAGGATCGCGGGCTGCGTGTTGGCCGTGAGCTTCAGCTCCTCCTCGGGCCCCTCGAAGCACAGCTTCGAGAGAGCGAAGCCGAGCGCCTGGTCGGCCTCCTCGAAGACCGCGCGGCTGGGCGCGAACGCGTCCGCCAGCTCGCGGCCCATGCCGACCTTCTGCGATCCCTGGCCGGGGAAGATCCACGCCGTGCTCAAGCGTCCGCCTCCGCTTCGCGCTGGTCGCGCACGGCGCCCAGCTCCTTCAGCTCCTGCTCGATGCGCCGGTTGACGCCGCTGGTGTAGAACTCGGCCGCCACCCGGATGCCGTGCTTGATCGCGACCGGACTGGACTTGCCGTGGCCGATCACGCAGCAGCCGCCCAGGCCCAGCAGCGGCGCGCCGCCGTACTCCGAAGGGTCGATCCGCCGCTTCACCGCGCGGAACGCCCCCCTGCTCAGCAGCGCGCCCAGCTTGCGCACCGGCGTCGCCTCCAGCTCCTCCCGGATCACGTGCATGAGCGACTCGGCCAGCGTCTCGCTGGCCTTGAGGGCGACGTTCCCGGTGAAGCCGTCCATCACCACCACGTCGACCTTGCCGCTGAACAGGTCGTGGCCCTCCACGTTGCCGACGAAGTTGAGGCTCGAGTCCTTGAGCACCTCGTGCACCTCCTTCGTCAGCTCGTTGCCCTTCGTCTCCTCCTCGCCCATGCTCATGAGGCCGACGCGCGGGTTCTCGATGTGGAAGACCGCCCGCGTGTACTCCGTGCCCATCACGGCGAACTCCTCCAGGTGGCGCGCCTTGCAGTTCGCGTTCGCGCCGACGTCGAGGAGCACCGTGCGCCCTGTGCGGTGCGGCACCACCGCCGCCAGCGCCGGGCGGTCGACCTCTTCCAGCGTCCCCAGCGTGAGCTTGGCGACGGTCCAGCAGGCGGCGGTGTTTCCCGCGGAGAAGAACGCCTGCGCGGTCCCGTCGCGCACCATCTCGACCGCGACGTGGATCGACGAGCGCTTCTTGAGCGTGGCGCGGCTGACCGACTCACCCATGTCGATGGCGTCGGGCGCGTCCACCACCTCGACGGCGCCGGGCGGGAGGCCCGGGTACCGGGCCAGCTCCACGCGCACGAGGGCGTCCGGACCGGTCAGCACGACGCGCAGGCCGAGCTCGCGCACGGCCGCCACCGCGCCCTCCACCACCACCCCCGCGCCGTGGTCGCCACCGAGGGCATCCACGGCCACGCGGGGCGCGGCGGAGGGAGAACCGCTCAGACCTCCTCCACTTCCACCACGGGCTTGCCCTTGTAGTAGCCGCAGCGCGGGCACACGCGGTGCGACAGCTTGGGCTCGTGGCAGTTGGGACAGGTGGCCAGGCCGGGCGCCTTCAGGTGGTCGTGCGCCCGGCGGCTGGCCGTGCGGGCTTTGGAGTGGCGTCGCTTGGGGTTCGGCATCGTTTCTCCTTCGTTCTTCGGTCGGGGCCGCTACGGGCCCCACGCGCGCGAGGCCGGCGGTCACCGCTCGGCCTGTCGCGCGACTCTTCTAGGACTCGCTCCCGTCCAGCTTCTTGCGCAGGGACGCGAAGGGCGACAGCGAGACCTCTTCGGTCGGACAGCTGCAGGCCTGCTGGTTGCGGTTGACCCCGCAGTGCGGGCACAGGCCGAGGCAGTCCTCGCGGCACAGCCGCGAGAGCGGCACCGCCAGGTAGAGCTGCTCGCGGATCACGTCGCCCAGGTCCAGGCGGTCCCCTTCGTAGTACGCGACCACCACGTCCCGGTCCGACAGCTCGACCTCGTCCTCCTCCTCCTGCTCCTGCCCCGCCTCGTGCGGGAGGTAGAACAGGTCCACCTCCTGGTCCAGCGCCAGGGTGAAGCCTTCCAGGCAGCGGCCGCAGGACAACGCGACCTGCGCCTGGAGCCGCCCGCGGACGTGGACGGTGTCGTCGTCGCCCCGCTCGACGTGGCAGCGCAGGGTGCCGCCTTCCAGCGCGAACCCCTCCTCGCCGTCCAGGTGGACTTCGCCGGGGTTGAGGGGCGTGTCGATGGACAGGCCCTCGGGCGGGATCTTGGAGACGTTAATGAGGAGCATCGGACGGGCGCTCAAACGTTCGATTCTAGCTGTTTCGCCTGCATTGTCAAGCACTTGCCCGGGGCGCCCGGGACGGACGGGAGCTAGAGGGTCTTCAGGAACGACCGGCCCGCAGGCAGGGGCGGCAGCCCGAAGTTCTCCGCCAGCGTCTGGCCCATGTCCGCGAACGTCTCGCGCACCCCCAGGTCGGTGCCCGGCCGCACGCCCGGCCCCGCGACCAGCATCGGCACGTGCTCGCGCGTGTGGTCGGTCGACACGTCCGAGGGATCGCAGCCGTGGTCGGCGGTGAGCATGAAGACGTCGCCCGGCCCCATCGCCCCCAGGATCTCGGGCAGCCGCGCGTCCAGCAGCTCCAGGTTGCGCGCGTACCCTTCGACGTCGTTGCGGTGCCCGTAGAGCGTGTCGAAGTCCACCAGGTTGGTGAAGATCAGCCCCCGGTCGAGCTCGCGCATGGCCTTGAGCGTCTGGTCGACCCCGTCGGCGTCCGACTTCGTGTGCACCGCGCCGGTGATGCCGCGGCCGGTGAAGATGTCCTCGATCTTGCCGACGCCGAACACGGGATGGCCCGCGCGCACCAGCGTGTCCAGCAGCGTGTCGCCGCTGGGCGGCACCGGGAAGTCGCGGCGGTTCGGCGTGCGCTTGAAGTCGGCGGCGGACTTCCCGACGAACGGGCGCGCGATCACGCGGCAGACGCCGAACTGCAGGCACGCGATCTCGTAGGCGGCCCGGCAGATCCGGTACAGCTCGTCGAGCGGGACCAGCTCCTCGTGCGCCGCGACCTGGAACACGCTGTCGCCCGAGGTGTAGACGATCAGCGAGCCCGTGCGCAGGTGCTCCTCGCCCAGCTCCTTGAGGATCTCCGTCCCTGACGCCGACTTGTTCCCCAGCACGCCGCGGCCCGCCGCCTTCTTGAAGGGCTCGATCAGCTCGGGCGGGAAGCCCTCCGAGAAGACGCGGAAGGGCGTGGTGGTGACGAGGCCGGTCATCTCCCAGTGGCCGGTCGCGGTGTCCTTGCCCGCGCTCTTCTCCGCCATCTTGCCGTAGGCGCCGCGCGTGCGCGCCTCGCGCGAGCCCGTGAAGGTCGGGGTCAGGTTGCCCATGCCCAGCGCGGCCAGGTGGGGGATGTGCACCCTCCGCGAGGCGAGCACGTGCCCGAGGGTGTCGCTGCCCGCGTCGCCGAACGCGGCCGCGTCGGGCGCTTCGCCGACGCCGAGCCCGTCGCACACGATCACGACCGCGCGCCGGAACCGCGGGGCCATCAGGCCGCCCCGTCGATGATGCGCAGCGCGCCCTGGAAGGCGTCCTCGGCCGAGGTGAACCACGACGCCTGCGCCTGGTGGCGGAACCACGTGAGCTGGCGCTTCGCGTACTGCATGGTCGAGACGACGATATCACGCCGTGCTTCGTCCTCCGTGACGCGCCCGGCGATCACGTCCAGCGCCTGGCGGTAGCCGATGGCGCGCAGCGGGCGCAGCCCCTCGCCGTAGCCGGCGCGCAGCAGCCCGCGCACCTCCGCCAGCAGGCCGCGCGCGAACATCTCCTCGGTGCGCCGCTCGACCGCAACGCGCAGGGCCTCGCGCGGCGGCGCGATCCCGATCACGTGCACCTCGAACCCCGACAGCGGCTCGGTCCCCTCGCGATGATGGGCCGTCAGCGGCCGTCCTGTCGCCTTGAAGACCTCGAGCGCGCGGACGACGCGGACCAGGTCGCGGGGCGGGATGCGTGCCGCCGCGTCCGGGTCCACGCGAGCCAGGACGCGGTGCAGGCGGGCCGGGCCCCGGCGCTCGGCCATGCGCGTGAGCCGCGCGCGCAGCGCTTCGTCGCGCGCGGGCCCCTCGAACAGCCCCAGCAGCAGCGCGCGCAGGTAGAGGCCGGTGCCCCCCACCACGATCGCCAGCCGGCCCCCCTCGCGGATCCCTTGGAGCGCCACGCGCGCGCGACGCGCGTACTCGGCCGCGGAGAAGTCCTGGTCGGGGTCGACGACGTCCAGCAGGTGATGCGGCACGCGGGAGCGCTCCTCCGCCGTGGCCTTGGCGCTCCCGACGTCCAGGCCGCGATAGACCTGCAGGCTGTCGCAGGACACGATCTCCCCGCCGCGGGCCACGGCCAGCCGCAGGGCCGCGGCGCTCTTGCCGGCCGCGGTGGGCCCGACGACGGCGATCAGGGGAGCTGCCACAGCCGGTAGGCGGCCGCCAGCAGCGCGATCGCCAGCAGGATCACGGCGCCACGGACCTGCGCCCGGGTCACCGGTCGCGGAAGGCGCGCACGATCTTGGCCTCGTGCTCCGTGCCCAGCGTGCGCTTGACGGCCAGCAGCTCGGCGTAGAGCAGCTCGTTGAGGCCGTCCACCAGCAGGGGCCGCCGCTGGTCCTCGGACGTGTGGTTCAGGTTGCGCTCGATGAGCGCCGCGTCCAGCGTGCCGTCCTTCTGCAGCTTGACGCCGCCGAACACCGCCTTGCGCGACTCGCGCAGGCCGCCCACGTACTTCTCGAGCACGTTCTCCGCGATCGGCCCCACCTCGCGCACCATGTAGCGGAACACGTAGCCGTACATCTGGTTGAAGGAGTTGACCACCGCGTAGAGCGTGTCCTCGGGCACGAAGTCCTGGTCCAGCAGGCGCACCTTCTTGCCCTTCACCCGCACCAGCCCGGCGGCCAGCAGCGCGTAGAGCACCTTCAGCGACTCGTTGTCGCCGATCTCGCTCTCGCGGCTCACCTCCAGCGTGCTGCGCTCGCCGTCCACCAGGCCCAGCACGTGCTCCTCGTAGGGCTCGAGCACCAGGGAGGACGCGTCGGGCACCCGTTCGAGCACCATGTCGGCCGGCGGATAGCGGCCCTGGATGCGGCCGGAGGACTCCACGCGGCGGATGCCCGCGATGATGAGGTCCACGATGTCGAGGGCGACGGTGATGCGCTCCTTCTCGGGCAGCATCGACTCCTCGAAGTGGAACTGGCCGTCCTCCCACTGGAACAGGCTGTACACGATCTCGCGGATCTGGAACTGCACGCCCTCCCAGAGGTCCTTTGGCGAGAGGGCGCCCATCTCGACCAGCACGCGCCCCTGCCGCTTGCCACCCGAGAGCGAGCGGATCGAGGCCTCGTACTCCTCGACGGTGATCTTGCCTTCGCGGATGAGGATCTCGCCCAGCCGGTCGTTGGGGAGGTTGCTGGAGGCGAAGACGACGCGCCCGTCCTTGAGGTAGAGCGCCTTGCGCGCGCCTCCGGAGACGAGCGTGAGGATCCCGGTGGCCTGCGTCGCGCGCAGGTACTGGAGGATGTCCGGCAGCGACAGCTCGGACAGCCGACCCTTGAGGCCGCCCGTCACCACGAAGGGCTCGACGTGCTTCAGGGGGGCTGTCGTGCTCATCCTATCTCTAAGACAGCACGAATCTTACGGTGTGGCGGCGCTCCCTGTCAAAACCACGCGCGGATTGAGCGACGCGGAGGCCGCGGGGCCCACGGCGACGCCGGAGTAGTAGTGCTTCAGGATCTGGTCGTAGGTCGCGCCGGCCTGCGCCATCCCGGACGCACCGACCTGGCACAGTCCGACGCCGTGCCCCCATCCCTTGCCCGTGAAGACGAACCGCGAGACCTCTCCCGCGGCGTCGAGCTCGCGATCCACCACGAACAGGTTCTCGCGCAGGCCCAGCCCCCACCGCACCTTGAGGCCGGTGAGGACGAGCTCGTTCTCGCTCCCCAGCACCGCCAGCTCTACGACCCGTCCGGAGACGCCGAGCCGGCGCGGCACCACGTCGCGCACGGCGCCCACGTCGCCGTAACGCGCCACCGCGCTCGCCACATCGGCCGGCGTGAGCCGGACCTCCCATCGGTAGTAGCGCGACGACTTGTCCGCCGCGGCCCCCAGCCGGCTCTGGTCCGCCTCCAGGAACGCCACCTTGCCGCCCTGGAGCACGAGCCGCACCTTGTCGCCCGCCGCCAGCTGCAGCTCGGACGCCGCCAGCCGCGTGCCGTTGAGGGCGCGGAACAGGCGCACCCACGAGTCGAGCGGGTAGGCCACCTCCCGTTCGTCCTCGAGCTTCACCGACAGGGCGCCCTGCGCCACGCCGCGGAACTCCGCCGACACGATGCCCGGCGCGCCCGCCTTCGCGACCGCCTGCGAGAGCGCGGCGATCGCGTGGGCCCGCGTGATGGGCGCGTTCGGACGCAGCGTGTTGTCCGGGAACGGCGAGAGCACGCCCTCCTGGATGAGCAGGGCGACCGCGTCCCGCTCGCCCGCGCCCAGCTCGCCCGCGTCCTCCACCTTGAGCAGGTAGCTCGCGTCCTCCGGCGCCAGCAGGCGCTGGGCGCGCTCGTCCCAGCACAGCGCGCCGACCAGGTGGCGGAAGAACGTCCCGCGGCGGGTGAGGGGATGGACGTCGACGCGGCAGCCCTTGCGGTGGACCGCGGCCACGGCGCGCTGCGTGCACGTGCGGTGCTCCTCCTCGGTCGCGGGCCCCTTCAGCGCCGCCTGCGTGTAC
>JAICEW010000088.1 GCA_025923995.1 Vicinamibacteria bacterium
CGAAGGCCCGCTGCTGTCGCGGGCGCTCGCGCGCGTCATGGGTCACGAGCTGATCCACCTCATCGCGCCGCAGATCCCACACGTGCCCGGGGGCCTGATGAACGCGAGCCTCGGCCGCGACTTCCTGATCGGGCCGCTCGCGAACGCGCTCGAACGCGGGGTCGTGCAGGCCGTGCGCGCCGCGTTCGAGTCGTGGCCGCCCTCGGCGGGCGCGTGGCCGTTCCCGACGGGCGCCTGAGCCGCGCGGTGCGCGCGGTCACTGCCGGACCGCGCCCGATGGGATAAGTCAGGAGGCGTCATGCGGCGCCTCCTGGCCCTCCTCGCGCTCGTCCCGGCCGCGTGCGGCTCGCCCTCGTCGTCGGGGCCCAGCGGCGACGCGTCGCCTCCGCCGTCCGGCGACGTGCCCGTCATCGCGGGCTGCACGGTCTTCCCCGCAGACAACCCCTGGAACCGCGACGTCTCTCGCGATCCCGTCGATCCGCGATCGGACGCGTACATCGCGAGCATCGGAGCCTCACGGTTCCTCCATCCGGACTTCGGGAGCGACCCGACCTACGGAATCCCCTGGACCACCGTGCCCGGGAGCCAGCCGCGCGTCCCGATGACGTTCGACTACGCGGACGAGAGCGATCCGGGCCCGTATCCCATCCCGCCCAACGCGCCCATCGAGGCCGGCGGCGACCGCCACATCCTCGTCCTCGATCGCGACGCGTGCCGTCTGTACGAGACGTTCGACTCGCGCTACGTCGGACCCGGATGGCGATGCGGCTCGGGCGCCATCTTCGACCTGCGCAGCAACGCCCTGCGTCCGGCCGGCTGGACCAGCGCGGACGCCGCGGGCCTGCCGATCCTGCCCGGCCTGGTGCGACGCGACGAGGTGAGGCAGGGCGCCATCCGCCACGCGCTTCGCTTCACCACCCGCCGGACGCAGCGGGCCTACCTGGCGCCCGCCCGGCACTTCGCGAGCAGCAGCACCGACCCCAACCTGCCGCCGATGGGGCTGCGCGTGCGCCTCAAGGCGTCCTTCGACGTGCAGCGTTTCCGGGGAGACGCGCGCATCGTCCTGGTCGCGCTGCAGCGCTACGGCATGCTGCTGGCGGACAACGGGTCGGACTGGTTCATCACCGGCGAGACGAACACGGCCTGGGACGACGACGACCTCGAGCAGCTCAAGACCGTGCCCGGCTCCGCGTTCGAGGCGGTGCAGACGGGACCGCTGCAGCGCTGAGCCGACCGCGAGCGGCCGAGGGCGGGACCGCGAACGCGCGCCGGAAGCTGGCGCCGAAATGGCTGTGGCTGGAGTACCCGAGGTCCAGCGCCACCTGCGTCAGGTCCTGCCCGGGCGAAGCGAGGGCCGCGAGCGCCGACCGCAGCCGGACCTGCTCGCGGTACGCGTGCATCGTGGTGCCCGTCCGCCGGCGGAACACGCGGCACAGCCGAGCGCGCGAGACCCCGACCTCTCGCGCGACCGTCTCCAGCGGCAGGCTCTCGGCGAGCCGTCCGCCCAGCACCGCGCGGGCCCGGCGCACGACGTCCTCCTCGTGGCGGTCGTCGGGAGCCGCGAGGCGCTTTCCCCGATCGGCGTAGGCTGCGTCGAGCACGCTGCCCAGCAGGCCAAGCACGGTCTCCTCCAGCTCGAGGTCGCTCACGTGGCCGCCGCGAGCCAGCCGCTCGAACAGGACGCGCTGGCGGAGGTACGCCCCCGCGGGGCTGGGCCCGTGGTCGAACCGGAAGGGCTCGCCGGCCACGTCCGGATCGCGCGCGCGGACCGCCTCCAGCGCCAGGCCGCGCTCGACGGCGAAGTAGTCGGAGTGGTCGCCCGCGTCGTCCTCCGCGCCGCGCGCGTACAGCTGGCCCCGGTTGTAGAGCGTGACCACGGTGGCGTCGGCGGCGAAGCGCCGGCCGCCCGCGTGGGCGATCGTCACCCGCGTGCGCGGGAACACGAAGACGTCGTTCTCGATGGGACCGGTGTCCGCGAACAGCGGATGGCCGCGCGGGCAGCGGAACGCGCCCACCGCCACCGACGCGGTCCGGCGCACCACCCGGTCCACCCCGTGCAGCCGCGCGTCGATGCGCTCGGCCAGCGCCACGCCCCGACCCCTTCCTCGCCCCCGAGGCGAGTCTACATCCGCCCGGAAAGCGACGAATCCGATAGCGGCCCGGCCCCAGCGGCTCCATCGTGGGCAGGGGATCCGAGGGAGGTGTGCCCATGTCGCGTCTCACGTGCCTGGCGGTGCTGTCCCTGATCGTGCTGGCCCCCGCGTCGGCGCAGCCGCCCGAAGCGCTGGGCGAGGCGCTGCGTCTCTATTCGCTCCAGGATTGGCCGGCGTCCATCACGGCCCACGAGGCCCTGGTGCGCGAGCGCCCGACCGATGCGCAGGCCTGGCTTCGACTCGGCGTGTCGCTGCAGGGAGCGGGACGGTACGCGGAGTCGGTGCGCCCGCTGGAGGAGGCGGCCCGGCTGGGCGCGCCGGCCGCGGGGCCGGTGCAGTTCCGGCTGGCGAAGGCGCACGCGCGCGTGGGCGACGCCGCGCGCTCGCTCGCGGCGCTGCGCCGCGCCGCCGACGGCGGCTTCGGCCAGCTGGCCGCGCTCGACCAGGATGCGGACCTCTCGTCGGTCCGGCAGGACGGGGCCTTTGCGCCCATCCGCAACGCGATCGAGCGCAACGCGCGTCCGTGCGCGTTCCGCGCGGAGTCCCGCCAGCTCGACTTCTGGATCGGCGAGTGGGACGTGACGCAGACGGGCGCCCCGGCCGGCGTGAACGCGTCGCGCAGCCGCATCGAGTCGGTCGAGAACGGCTGCGTGATCGCCGAGTACTACGAGACGCCCACCGGCTACGCGGGGCGCAGCTACAACGCGTACGAGCCGAGCCGGAAGCGGTGGGAGCAGTTCTGGGTCGACAACGTCGGCGGCCTGCACCACTACACGGGCCAGGCGCGCGACGGCAACATGCACTACGAGGCCGAGTTCACGGCGCCCGGCGCCAGCACCCCCAGTCGGAACCGCATGACGTTCTTCAACCAGGGCCAGGACCAGGTGCGCCAGCTGGGCGAGCAGTCGACCGACGGCGGGAAGACCTGGACCGTCACCTACGATCTGACCTACCGGCGGCGTCCGCCTTCGTCACGCGGCCTGTAACCTCCGCCTCGCCGCCCCGTCCATGGCTCCGATGAGGCCGGCCGCCCGGCCGGGTCTCGATGGGAGGGTGCATGCGGAAAGGGAGCTTGGCGGCGGCTTTGACGGTGGCGGCGCTGGCCGTCGCGACGCCGTCGATGGCGGTGGATCCGTACGAGAGCGTGCAGCACTTCGCCCCTCTGGGCGACGACAACGCGTCGACGAAGGTGACGTTCACCACGGGCTTCGTCCAGGTCCACGACCTGGACCAGGCCGGTGGTGGCGAGGACCAGGACTGGATCGCGGTGCCCACCCTCGCGCGGCACTCCTACGAGGCGCGCATCTCGTCGGGCAACATCGCGTGGGATTGGGGGGCCTGCACCGCCTGCGGGCAGTTCGAGCGCGTGAGCGCGGGAGGTACGATCCTCACCGAGGACGTCGGGATCATCAACGAGGGAGGCGTCGAGTCGTACGACCGCTCCGTCCGTTGGATCGCCACTTCGTCGACCACCAACGAGTTCGTGCGCATCACCGGTAGCACGGACTTCACCGAGACCGCCAACTCCATCTACCAGATCCGGTTCTGGGACACCACGTACTCCGTGCCGCGCTGGAACAACGCGAACGGCCAGGTGACGGTCTTCCTGATCAGCAGCCTGATCCAGGCGTCCGCGACGGTCCGCATCGACTTCTACAACGCGACGGGCTCGCTGCTCGCGACGTCCAACTTCACGCTCGGCCCCAACCAGCTCATCACGCTGAACACCGGGACGATCCCCGCGCTGGCCGGGATCTCGGGACACGCGTACGTGTCCCACACCGCGGGCTACGGCGGTCTGGCGGGCAAGGCGGTCGCGCTGGACGCGGCCACCGGCTTCAGCTTCGACACGCCGATGGTGCCGGTCGCCAACTAGCTCCCGTTCGGGCCCGGGGACCGCGCGTCTCCGGGCCCGATCGTCCCGGGCGGCCCAGAGGGCCCTTCAGGACCCGACGCGCTTGAGTGCCTCGGCCGCGTCCTTGCGCCCGGGCGCCAGCTCGAGCGCGCGGCGGTACGCGGCCGCGGCCTCGGCGCCCTGACCGCGGCCCTCGAGCAGCCGCCCCGCGCGGTAGTGCAGGTCGGCCGACTGCGGATGGCGCGCGCGCCCGCGCTCCAGCACCGCGAGCGCCTCGTCCTTCCGCTGCAGGCGCCACAGCGCGAGCGCCAGGTTGAGGTACAGCCGGTCGTTGGAGAAGCCCGTGCCGAGCGCCGCCTCGTAGGCCCTGCGCGCGCCGTCGAGCTGCCCGGCGGCGAGGAGCGCGTCCGCGCGGGCCAGCAGCGGCTCGGCCCCCTCCCGCGCGGATGCCGACAAGGGATGACCCTCGGCCAGCTCCAGCCAGACCGCGTTGGCCTCGTCGGCCTTGCCGCCGCGGGCCAGGGCGCGCGCACGCAGCGCCAGCGCCTCCTCGTCTCCGGGAGCCCGCTCGAGAACGGCCCGTGCCGCCGCGTCCGCTCCGGCCGCGTCGCCCGCAGCCAGCTCGAGCGCGCCCGCGCGCAGGCGCAGCGCCGTCGACTCCGGCAGGGCCTGGAGGCCGGTCCGCAGCAGCGCCAGCGCCTCCTTCGCGCGCCCCTGCTGTTCGCGCACGCGCGCCATGCCCAGCAGCGACTCCTCGTCCGCCCGGCCCTCCGCGTTCTCCGCGTAGGCGCGGAAGGCGTCGTCGAAGCGGCCGAGCGTGAGCAGCGTCTCGGCGCGGCGGCTCCGCACCGAGGCCGCGCGCGGGTTCTGCGCGAGCGCCTCCTCGAACGCCGCGAGCGCCTCCTGCGGGCGCCCGCGCTCGAGCAGCTCGTGCCCGCGCGTCACGGCGGCCAGCACGGGCCCGTTGTCCTTCGCGTCGGGCAGCGGGCCCGACGGAGGCGCCGCGCCGGCCCCGAGGTAGCCCAGCGCGCGCAGGCGCCGCTCGGTCTCCGCGTCCAGGCGCGCTCCCTGCGCGGGAGGCGCGCCGCCGGCGTTCCAGCCGCGCAGGCGCTGCCGCAACGCGTCGAGCTCGGCCGGGTGCGACGCCGCCACGTTCGTCTTCTCGGCCGGGTCCGCCTGGACGTCGTACAGCTCCGGTCGGGGGGCCTCCACGAACAGCCATCGTCCGCTGCGCACGCCCAGCAGCTCCTGCGCCCCCCACCAGAACCGCGGGTGGTACGACTCGACGTAGGCCGCACCGGCGTCGCCGGCGCGGCGGCCGGTGAGGTGCGCGCGCAGGCTCGCACCGTCGACGCCGGGCAGCTCCGGCAGGCCGGCCAGGTCGAGCAGCGTCGGCGCCAGGTCGACTCCGCGCACCACCCCGTCGACGCTCGTCCCCTCGGGCAGCACTCCGGGCAGCGCCAGCAGGAGCGGGACGCGCTGGGTGTTGCTGTAGACGAAGTAGCCGTGGGTGACCTCCTGATGGTCGCCCAGCCCCTCCCCGTGGTCTCCCATCACCGCCACCAGCGCGCGGTGTCGCCCGGCCGCCTCGAACAGCCGGCCCGCCTGCGCGTCGGTGTAGGCGATCTCGCCCAGGTACGGCTCGGTGCGGAAGCGCGACGCGTACGGCTCCGGCGGCTCGTAGGGGTGGTGCGGATCGAACAGGTGGACCCAGAGGAAGAAGGGCCGGCCGGGCTCCTGCTCGAGCCAGCGCAGCGCGCGGTCGACCGTCTCCTGCGCGCGCACCGCGCGATGGCTGGGATCGCCCTGGTCTGCGGCGGACACGGAAGGGACCTCGTCGTGGTAGGTGCCGAAGCCGCGCGCGAGGCCGAAGCGCCTGTCGAGCACGAACGCGCTGACGAACGCGCCGGTGCGATGGCCCGCGGCGGCGAAGCGCTCGGCCAGGGTGGGCAGGCCGGGCCCGAGCACGTAGCCGCCGTTGTCGCGCACCCCGTGCCCCGGGGGCAGGTGGCCCGTCAGGATCGAGGCGTGGGAGGGGCAGGTGAGCGGCACGTGTGCGTAGGCCTGGCGGAAGAGGACGCCCTGCTTCGCGAGCGCGTCCAGGCTCGGGCTCGCGCCGCCCGCGTGCCCGTAGCAGCCCAGACGGTCGGCGCGCGTGGTGTCGAGCGTGACGAGCAGGACGCTGAGCGGCCGGGGGGCGCGCGACAGCGCGCGCTCGCGCAGCCAGGGCGAGACGCGCGGCGCCGCCAGGACACCGGCCGCCGCGGCCACCGCCAGCGCGCCCGCCAGGAACCGAGTGGACGCGCGCATCGTCAGGAGACCGGCGCCGGTGCGGGCCGCCTCGCGGTCAGCCGGCCGCTTCCTCGAAGCGGCGTCGCGCGTCCAGGAAGACCTGGAACAGCCGCGTGCGCTCGGCCATGGTGTTGAGCAGCACGGACTCGATGTCTCCCGCGTCGCGGCCGATCACGAGGTCGGCCTGGGCCGCCCAGGCCTGGGTGCCGTCACCTGTCTTGAACTCGTCGCCGACGAGGACAAGGAAGACGTTGCGCCGCGCGTCCGGCGGAACCCGGATCAGCCGCTGGTACAGGCTCTCCGCCTTGCCGGGCACGTTGGCGGTCTTGTTGGTGACGACGACCTCGTAGAAGCCCTCTTCGAGCAGCCGTCCGCCCTCCTCCGGGCGGTCGAGCGAGTCGATCTCGTACCCCAGCCTGCGCAGGGGCGCGGTGATCGCCTGCGACAGGCTGGCGTCGCTGAGGGCGACCAGGACCTGCCCCGGCCCGGGCCCCACCTGGCGGCCGCGGATCTGGCGCTGCAGCCGGCCGATGGCCTCGGCGTCCGCGGCCGTCGGGGCAGGCGCTGCGCCCGGTACCGCGGCCGGCGGCGCGGGCGCGGCCCCCGCCGGCGTCCGACCGGGGAAGCGGACGACGGCCTGGCACTTCGGGCACTTCACCGCGAACGGACGATCCGGTGCCTTGGCGTCGTCGACGACGACCCGTTGCGAACAGCTCGGGCAGTCCAGCTGCAAGGAACGCTACCTCTCGATCAGGTCGTCGAAGTCGCTGGCCGGCTTGGGCGTCGCGGGGGCGGCGGCGGGATGCGCGCCCGAGACGCGCCGCGGCGGGGCGGGCTTGCCGTCCTTGAAGCCGATGGTGGGCGTGTCCGCGACGCTCCCGCCCTGCGTCTCGAGCCTCAGCAGCAGGTTCGTGCGGTTGGTGGCATACGACAGCCCGACCTCGCGGTCCACGGTGCCGTCGACGATGAGGCGCTCCAGCTCGTGGTCGAAGGTCTGCATGCCCTCGAGCACGCCGTCGGCCATCGCGTCGGTCAGGCTCTTCCCCTCGCGCTCGCCCTCCTGCACGTACTCCTTCGTGCGCGAGGTGGAGCGCAGGATCTCGCAGACCGCGACGCGGCCACCTGTCGCCTTGGGGATGAGGCGCTGGCTCACCACCCACTTGAAGGCCTGGGAGAAGCGGGTGCGGACCTGGCGCTCCTCGCTCTTGGGGAACACCCCCACGATGCGGTCGATGGTCTTGGCCGCGTCGATGGTGTGCAGCGTGGACAGCACGAGGTGGCCCGTCTCGGAGGCCTCGAGTGCGATCGAGATGGTCTCCACGTCCCGCATCTCGCCCACCAGGATGACCTTGGGCGCCTGGCGCAGGGCCGCGCGCAGCGCGAGCGCGAAGGTCTGCGTGTCCGACCCCACCTCGCGCTGGTTGATGGTCGCCACCCGGTGCGCGTGCAGGTACTCGATCGGGTCCTCGATGGTGATGATGTGGACGGCCTGCTCGCGGTTGATCTTGTCGATGACCGCGGCCAGCGTGGTCGACTTGCCGGACCCGGTGGGGCCGGTGAGCAGGACGATGCCGTTGCGCTCGTTCGCGATGTCGTTGAGCTGCGGGGGCAGGCCGAGCTGCTCGATGGTCGGCACCGAGGCGGGGATGACGCGCAGCACGATCGAGTAGCTCCCGCGCTGCGAGAACACGTTCACGCGGAAGCGCGTGCGCCGGGCCAGGCTGTACGAGAGGTCGACCGAGCCGGAGCGGATGAGCTTGTCCGCCAGGTCCCGCTTCCCCCGGAGCAGCCGCATGGCGATCAGCTCGGTGTGGTACGGCAACAGGCGCTCGATGCCCGCGTAGTCGACGGTGATCAGCTTGCCGTCCACCTCCACCTGCGGCGGCCGGCCGACCGAGAGGTTCAGGTCGGACAAGCCAGGCGCGGCGTCCAGCATCTTCTCGAGGAGGGGATCCAGATCGAAATAGGCCATGGCTTAGGAGGAGCCGTCGCTCCCGGACGGCGGATCATATCACCCCTCCCGACCGGACCGACCGATCGGTCCGGCGGACCGACCGGACGGTCGGATGATATTGCAATAAATAAACGCTTGACCCCGAATCGGGCCGAGTGGTACCTAGACCCACCCTTTTTCGGGAACTGACCCAAGGAGGTCAAGGTGATGAGCAGAATCCCTCCCGCCGTGGTGTGTCTGGTCGCAGCCGCGGCGTTTGCGCAAGCCGGCGATCTCCGTTCCGCGGGTGCCCGGGCCATACCCGGCGCCTACATCGTCGTCCTCAACGATGGCGCGGCCCGTGGTGCGGACACCCCCGACGTGTCCTTGCCGAGCGTGGCCGACGTCGCCCAGGACATGGCGTTCCGGTACGGCGCGCGTCCCACGTTCGTGTACGACGCGGCTCTGCTCGGCTTCGCGGCCCGCATGAGCGCGGAGCGCGCACAGGACCTGTCCGACGACCCCCGCGTCGCCTACGTCGAAGAGGACCAGGTGATGGAAGCGGTCGTCACGCAGAACAACGCGACCTGGGGCCTCGACCGCATCGACCAGCGCAACCTGCCCCTCAACACCACGTACATCTACACCCCCACCGGCGCGGGCGTGCACGCCTACATCATCGACACCGGCATCCGCACCACCCACACCCAGTTCACGGGCCGCATCGGCAACGGGTTCTCCGCCATCACCGGCGGCGTCCAGGATTGCAACGGCCACGGCACGCATGTGGCGGGCACGGTCGGCGGCAGCACCTGGGGCGTGGCCAAGGGCGTGACGCTGCACCCGGTGCGCGTGCTCTCCTGCTCGGGCTCGGGCAGCAACTCGGGCGTCATCGCCGGCGTCAACTGGGTGCGCACGAACGGCGTGCGGCCCGGCGTCGCCAACATGAGCCTGGGCGGAGGCGCCTCGTCCGCGCTCGACAGCGCCGTGAACAACGCGATCAACGCAGGCTTCAGCTTCGCGGTCGCCGCCGGGAACTCGAACGCCAACGCGTGCAACTCGTCGCCCGCGCGCGTGCCGGCCGCCAACACCGTCGGCTCGTCCACCCGCACCGACTCGCGCTCCTCGTTCTCGAACTTCGGGACGTGCGTCGACCTGTTCGCACCGGGCTCCGGCATCACCTCCGCCTGGTCCACGAGCAACTCCGCGACGAACACGATCAGCGGCACGTCCATGGCCTCCCCGCACGTCGCGGGGGTGCTGGCCCTCATCCTCCAGGGGAACCCGGGCGCATCCGCGGCGACGGCGTCCTCGACGCTCCGGACCAGGGCCACGACGAACGTCCTCACCGGCGTGGGGTCGGGCTCACCGAATCGTTTGCTTTACTCGCGCTAGCTCGGGCGGGTAGTAGCGGCAGGCCGCAAGACGTTTCGTCCTCCCGAGGCGGGCAGCCGAAATCCAGCGGCTGCCCGCCTCTCCTTTCCTCGGAGGACGTCGCACGTGCTCCGCCAACCTCAGCGCAGGTCCACGGCGAACGGGTTGTGCTCCGGCCGTGCGTTGTGGGCGCCCATCTCCACCTGCGCGGCGCGCGACTCGCCATCCACCTCCAGCAGGAAGCGCAGGCGCGTCACGTTCCGGTCCACCTTGAAGTCGAAGCCGTCGATGTCGGCGTTCGTGCGCGAGATCCAGAAGATGCGCTGGTCGCCGTCCTTCTCGATCTTGTCCTGCTTGCGCTCCGCCACCACCGGCCCCTGCCCCGGTCTCATGTGCCAGCGTCCGTGGGGACCGCGCCACATGTGGCCGGGACGTCCCGGGGCGAGCACCCGCCGTTCCTCCTCCACGTCGATCCGCTTGAGGGACTTGAGCTCGCCTCCCTCCGCGGCGACGCTGCCCGTGAACCGGCGCTGCGCCCCCTGCGTGGTCCAGCGCACGTGCCAGGTGTCGCCGTCCCGCCAGACGAAGTAGCCGCGGTCCGATCCCTCGGTGAAGGCCGGGCGGCCGTCGAAGCGCACCACGTCGGCGGCCACCAGCGGTCCCGCTCCCACGACTCCCACGATCATCACGGCCCAGAGCGATTCGCGCATCTCCCACCTCCCCTTCATGCCCGCTTGGACAGACCAATGCCGGGGGCCGTTCAGTCGCCGGTTTCGCTCGTGACGCGCGTCACCTGCGTGCGACGCCAGGCCGCGGGCCTATACTGGGCGCCCGCCATGCCTGCGCCTTCCGCCGAGCCCGCGGGACCGTTCCCCCCGACGCGCCACTCCGTCCTGGAGGCGGTGCGCGGCGGCGACGCGGACGCGCGCCGGCGCGCGTGCGAGGCGCTGGCCGCGGCGTACTGGAAGCCGGTCTACAAGTACGTGCGCCTGCGCTGGCGCCGCGAGCCCGCGGACGCGGAGGACCTCACGCAGGGCTTCTTCGCCGTGGCGTTCGAGAAGGGGTTCTTCGAGCGGTTCGACCCCGAGCGCGCGCGCTTCCGGACGTATCTGCGCACCTGCCTCGACGGCTTCGTCTCGAAGGAGCGTGCGGCCGCGCGCGCGCAGAAGCGGGGCGGAGGCGTCGTGCCCCTCTCCCTCGACTTCGAGTCGGCGGAAGGCGAGCTGACGCTCTCGCCCCCGGCGGCGGACGTCGACCTCGAGGAGTACTTCCACCGCGAGTGGGTGCGCGCGCTGTTCGAGACCGCCGTCGCGAGGCTGCGCGCGCGCTGCGCCGCGTCCGGACGGCTGGTGCCCTTCGCGGTCTTCGAGCGCTACGACCTCGACCGCGGGCCCGACACGCCGACCTACGCCCAGCTGGGCCGCGAGCTGGACCTGCCGGTGACGCAGGTGACGAACCACCTCTCGGCGATGCGCCGCGAGCTGCGCCGGCACCTGCTGGAGGCCCTGCGGGCGCTGTGCGCGTCGGACGACGAGTTCCGACACGAAGCGCGCCTGGTGCTGGGCCGGGACCCGTGACCCTGTCGGACGTGACGCTCGAGCACCTGCGCGCGGTGGCCGGCGAGCCGGACGCCGACGGGCGGTACGAGATCGTGGACGAGATCGCGCGCGGCGGCATGGGCACCGTCTACCGCGCGCGCGACCGGGAGCTGGGCCGCGAGGTCGCGCTCAAGGTCTCGCTCCAGCCCGGCAACGAGGCCGGCCTCGAGGAGCGGCTGCTGCGCGAGGCGCGGGTCCTGGCCCGCCTGGAGCACCCGGGCCTCGTGCCCGTCCACGACGTGGGCACGCTCCCCGACGGACGGCTGTTCTACGCGATGAAGCGCGTGCGCGGGAGCCGGCTGGATCACCACTTCGCGGCGGAGCCGTCGATCCCCGCCCGGCTGCGCACGTTCGAGCGCATCTGCGAGACCGTCGCCTGCGCCCACGCGCATGGAGTCATCCATCGCGACCTGAAGCCCGAGAACGTGATGGTGGGCGCGTTCGGCGAGGTCCTCGTCCTCGACTGGGGCGTGGCGCGCCTGCGCGACGACGGAGTGGCGGCGGCGCCGGGGCCGGTGGACGAGGCCCCCGCGCCCGGGCGAACGGCGCACGGCACCGTGCTGGGCACGCCGGGGTACATGGCGCCCGAGCAGGCGCGCGGAGACGTCGAAGGGACGGACGAGCGCGCGGACGTCTACGCGCTGGGCGCCATCCTCTACTTCCTGCTGACCGACGCCGCTCCGCCTCCGGACGGATCGGCCGGGTCCCCGCGCCGGCGCAACCCCGCCGTCCCGCGCCCGCTCGACTCCATCTGCACCAGGGCGCTCGCGGCCGAGGCCGGCCAGCGCTACCCGACCGTCCAGACCCTGGCCGCGGACGTGTCCGCCTTCCTCTCGGGCCGGCCGGTCGCGGCGCACCGGGAGGGACCGATCGAGTGGGCCTCGCGGCAGGCGTCCCGTTACCGGACGCCGCTGCTGCTGATCGCCGCCTATCTGGTCATGAGGGCGGCGCTGCTGTTCTGGCCGCGCTAAAGGAATCGCCGCGGACGCGTAAAGGAAGGGGAAAGGGAGGGCGAGGATGGGCAAGCCGATCTTCGGGCTGTTCCTGGGAGCCGTGCTGGGTGTCCTCGACGGCTCCACCGCGTGGTTCTCGGCTCCCGAGGTGCGGCCGCAGATCCTCTCGATCGTGTTCTTCTCGATGATCAAGGGGCTGGTGGCCGGCGTGCTGATCGGCGTTTTCGCCAAGAAGGTGCGCTCGCTGCCGCTCGGCATCCTCTTCGGCCTGGCGGTGGGCGCCTTCTTCGCCTACCTGATCGCCATGCAGCCCAACGAGCAGGGCGGCCACTACTACTGGGAGATCATGCTGCCCGGCAGCATCCTGGGGATGATCGTCGGCTACGCCACGCAGAAGCACGGCGCCGGCGGGGGCGCTCCGGCCATGGGGTCCTGAGCGCGACACGATGAAGGAGGAGAACGTCATGCGCAGGTTGACGACGTGGACGGTGGGGCTGGCGTGGTGCGCGGCCGCGGCCCAGGCGGCCGACGCTCCCGCCGGGAGCGCCCAGGAGGCGCTGGGCCGGATCAAGGCGCTGGTCGGCACCTGGGAGGGTCACATCGCGACGCCCGACGGCCCGCCGGGATCGGTCCGCTACGAGCTCACCGGCGGAGGCACCACGGTCGTGGAGCGCCTCTTCCCCGGGACCGATCACGAGATGATGACCGTGTACCACGTGGACGGCGAGAAGCTGCTCGCCACGCACTACTGCGCGATGGGCAACCAGCCGATGATGAAGCTGGAGACGGCCACCGCCCGCGAGCTCAGCTTCGGCTTCGTGGGCGGCACGAACATGGACGCCTCGAAGGACGTCCACATCCACTCCGGACGGATCCGCTTCCTGGACGGCGGCCGGCTGGAGAGCGAGTGGGACGTCTACCAGGGCCCGAAGAAGACGATCACCCACAAGTTCTTCGTCGCCCGCAAGCCGTAGCGGGCGCCCTGGGGAGAGCGTGGTCATGCTGGCGGCAGTTCTGGTCGCCTCGGCGGCGGCCGCGGTCCCGGTCGCGCCCGAGAGGGCGATCCGCAAGCAGGTCGTGGTCCAGGCTCCGCTCGCCGAGGTGTGGAAGGCCTGGACCACCAACGAGGGTGCTTCGACGTTCTTCGCGCCCCGCACGGACATCGATCCCGCGGTGGGCGGGCACTACGAGATCCACTTCGCGCCGCAGGCCCCGGTCGGCTCGCGGGGGGCCGAGGGCTGCCGCGTGCACAGCATCGTTGCTCCGACAGCGCTCGCGTTCACGTGGAACCTGCCGCCGGTGGTGCCGGTGCTGCGAGCCGCGGACGTGCACACGATCGTGTACGTGCACCTGGAGGAGGCCGGCGCGGGGAAGACGCGCGTGCTCTTCACCCAGACCGGCTGGGGCGCGGGCCCCGACTGGGACAAGGCCTTCGCCTACTTCGAGACGGCGTGGGACGTGGTCCTGGGCCGGCTCAAGCTGCGGTTCGAGAGCGGGCCCATCGACTGGTCCAACCCGCCCAGCCCCACCGCGTCGCTCACGGTTCGCTAGCCCCGCGTCGCCTCAGGCGAGACGAGCGCGTCGAGCGGGACGGCCCGGTCGGCCGGGACGGCGCGTCCGCCCAGCCAGGCCGCGATCGTCTCCGCGGCCTCCACGAGACGGGGGCCGGGCCGGTTGAGGTACGCGTTGCCGTCCATGAGCAGGACCGCGGGCGCGAGGCCGCGCAGCGTGTCGGCCAGCGGCACGGCTTCCTCGATCGTGCGCGGCAGGTCGAAGCCGCACGGGGCGACGACCACCGCGTCGGGAGCGAGCGCGCGGATCTCGTCCCACGTCGCGTAGGGCGAGGGCACGCCCGCGGGCGGACCGACCGGTTCCGCGCCGGCCGCCGCGATCGTCTCGGGCACCCAGTGCCCGGCGAGCATCGGCGGCGCCAGCCACTCGACGACGGCGACGCGTCGGCGCGTGGCCGTTCTCTCGATCGCGTCGAGGCGCTCCTGCAGCTGCCGCACGAGCGCGCGTCCCCGCTCGGGCACTTCGCAGGCCGCGGCGACGGCGACCACGTCCGCCAGCACGTCGGAGAGCCGTCCCGGCTGGAGCGAGACCACGCGCGCGCGCGCCGCGGTGCGCTTCAGCGAGTCCATCACCTGGTCGTACGAGATCGCGCACACCTCGCAGGCCTCCTGCGTCACCACCACGTCCGGCGCCAGGCTCGCGAGGCGCGCCTCATCGAGCATGTAGATGGGCAGCCGCTCGCCGACGAGGCGCCTCACCTGCGCGTCGAGCTCCGCGCTGGGCAGCGAGGAATCGACCCGTGCGCGGGTCAGCGCCGGCAGTGCCGCCACGTCCTCCGGGTGGTCGCACTCGTGCGACCGCGCGACCAGCTGATCCCGCAGGCCCAGCGCACAGACGATCTCGGTGGCGGCCGGCAGCAGCGACACGATCTTCATGGCGTCTCCTCGAAGCTGTAGAGCGGATAGGGAAGGCCGGGCACCCGGTGGCCCGCGATGGCCACCCCGAACGCCTCCGCGCACGAAGCACTCCCCAGCACCACCTCGGGCCGCCCCTCGGCCGCCACGCGCCCGTCCGCCAGCACGATCACGCGCTCGGCCCAGGCGGCCGCGCGCTGCAGGTCGTGCACCACCGCCAGCACGCCGACGCCGCGGGCGCGCACGCCGTCGAGCGCGCGGAAGAGCTGGAGCTGGTGACCGACGTCGAGGTGCGCGCCCGGCTCGTCCAGCAGCAGCACGCGCGGCTCCTGCGCCAGGCCGCGCGCCAGCGCCGCCAGCTGGCGCTCGCCCGCCGAGAGCGTGTCGATGCGGCGGCGCGCCAGGCCGGCGATGCCGGTGGACTCGAGGGCCCGCGTGACAGCGCCACGGTCGTCCGCGGTGAGCGGGCGGAACGGCCCGCGATGCGGATAGCGCCCGAGCGCCGCGCGGTCCTCGACCGTGAGCAGCGGAGGAGCATCGTCCGCGGCCGAGACGAACGCGACGGTGCGCGCGAGCGCGTCGCGGTCCCAGGCGGTGAGCGGCCGATCCTGGAGACGGACCTCGCCGCCGGCCACCGGCAGCAGGCCGGCCAGCGCGTGGACCAGCGTGGACTTGCCCGCGGCGTTGGGGCCGACCAGCGCCAGCGCCTCGCCCGCGCGCAGCGCCAGAGAGGCGCCGTGGAGGACGGTGCGGGCCCCGCGTGCCACGACGACGGCGCGGGCCTCCAGGAGCGCGCTCACGCCCGCGAGCCTCCGTGACGCAGCGCGAGGAGGAAGTAGGGCGCGCCCACGAACGCGGTCAAGGCACCCAGCGGCAGGTCGACCCGCGAGCTGGTCGCGCGCGACAGCAGGTCGGCCAGCACCACCAGCACGGCTCCACCCAGGAACGCCGCGGGCAGCAGGTGCCGCCCGCGCGGGCCCACCAGCGGCCTCAGCGCGTGCGGCGCCACCAGCCCCACGAACGGCACCGAGCCGGCGACGGCCGTGCAGGCGCCCGCGACGAGGGCCGCCAGGCCCAGGATCACCAGGCGCGTGCGGGACACCGCGAGCCCCAGCGCGGCCGCCTCCTCGGTGCCCAGCGACAGCACGTCGAGGGGGCGCGACATCAGCGCCAGCAGTGCGCAGCCCGCGAGCACGAAGGCGCTGGCCAGGCGCAGGTGCACCAGGCCGCGTCCCTCCAGGCCGCCGGCGAGCCAGAAGATCACGGTCTTCACGCGGAACTCGTCGGTCGCCACCAGCAGCACGGACGTGCCCGCGCCGGCCAGCGCCGACACGGCCAGGCCGGTCAGCAGCAGGCCGTGCAGCGAGGGGCGTCCGGCCGCGTGCGCGAGCGCGTAGACGGCGAGCACCGCCCCCATCGCTCCCGCGAACGCGGCCAGCGTGAGGGCCAGGAAGACCTCGCTGGCCCAGCCCAGCCGCACGGCCAGCACCGCGCCCAGCGCGGCCCCGCCGCTCACGCCCAGCAGGCCGGCGTCGGCCATCGGGTTGCGGAAGACCGATTGCAGGCACGCGCCCACCACGGCCAGCCCGCCGCCGACGACCGCCGCCAGCAGCACGCGGGGCAGGCGCACGGCCCAGAGGATCGTCTCGCCGACGGGCTCGAGCGAGCTGGTGCCGATACCGAGGGCCGCGGTCACGGAGGACGCGATCCCGCCGAGCGGCAACGAGACGCTCCCCAGGGCGATCGCGGCCGCGGTGCACACCGGCAGGACCGCCGCCAGCGCGACGAACGTGAGCCGCCGGCGCCGCTCGTCCGTCACGGCAGCTGCGCCGGCACGCGGTCGGGATGCAGGCGGTGCGCCAGGTCCCAGCAGGCCGCGGCCGAGTGATGGTTGAGCGCGACCAGCAGCTCGGTAGGCATCGTCACCAGGCGGCCCTCACGGATCGCGGCCAGCTTCGAGAGCAGCGGGTGCCGCCGCAGCGCCTCGGCGCTCTCCCAGCCCTCGCCCACGAGGATGCGGTCGGGCGCGGCCGCGTAGGCGCGCTCGGCGCCCACCGGCTCGATGCCCACCAGGCCCATCTGGGCGCCGACGTTCGTGCCACCGCCGCACTCGACGAGCGCGCCGATGGCGGTGCCGCCTCCCGCGGTCAGGCCGCCCGCCCAGTAGAGGACGCGAGGCCGTGCGGCGCCCCGCAGACGCGCCTCGAGTGTGGCCAGCGTCGCGTCGAAGCGGGCGACCAGTCGACGAGCGCCTTCCGGCTCGCCGACCGCCTCACCCAGGTCCAGGACGGCCAGGCGGATGCCACGCAGCGAGGCCAGCCCCTTCATGCGATGGTGCCGCACGCCGGACTGCTCGAGCAGCTCCAGGAAGTCCGCGTCGGTGTACTCCGACACGATGACCAGGTCGGGCCGTACGGACAGCAGCCGCTCCAGGTCGGCCTTGGGGAAGCGGGGGACGGACGCGGGCACGCGCCCGAGCGCGTTGGACGTGCCCTTCTCGTCCACGAGCGCGGTGACCCCGACCAGCCGCTCGAGGGGCAGGATCTCCGCCAGCACCTCGTCCGCGGCCAGGTTGAGCGATGCGATCCGCGACGGCTTTGCGCCCGCCGCCGCGGAGGCGGCGTCCGCCACCAGGACGCAGAGGGCACAAAGCAACGCACGAGGAGCCCGGTGCATCGTCATGCCGGCAGCAGGTCCGCGAACACGAAGCCGTCGCGCTCGACGACCTCGCCGGGCGCGATCCCGACCGACCGGCCGAACATGGGCCCGGCCCACGCGAACGTGTGGAACTCGCCGTTCTCGCCGCAGGGGTCGACGGTGGCCGGGAGGTCGCGCAGGAGCGACGCGTCGAAGGCCCGGCCCGCGAACGAAGCGGACAGCACGCGCGGGTCGACGCAGGTCAGGTGGGCGCGCAGGCCTCCCTCGATCATCTCGAGCGCGAGGTCGCGCGTGGAGCGGCCCCACAGCGGGAACAGCAGCTCGAGCCCCGTGCCGGACATCTGGCGCTCACGATAGCGTCGCACGTCCTCCAGGAAGAGGTCGCCGAAGGCGATCGCCTCGACGCCGTCCGCCTTCAAGGCCGCCACCGCCTCCGCCATCACGGCCTCGTAGGTCTCGTTGGGACAGGGTGAAGGGATCTCCGCGACGCGCAGCGGCACGCCGGCCGCCTCCGCCTGCGCTTCGAGCAGGAGCCGCCGGACCGCGTGCATGGCCACGCGGTCGTGGGCGGCGCTCACGGTGGTGAGCAGGCCCACCACCGTGAGGCTCGGATCGCTCCGCAGCGCGTGGAGCGTCCACGCGCTGTCCTTGCCGCTGCTCCACGCCAGCGCGACGCGCACCGGGTCAGGGCTGTCCGGTGCGGAAGCGCAGGCCGGCGCGGAACGTGCGCCCCAGCGCGGGATAGCCCAGCGCTTCCTGGTACTCGCGGTCGGCCAGGTTGTCGCCGGCCACGAACGCCTCCAGCCCGCGCGCGATGCGCACGCGGGCCCGCGCGTCGAAGCGCGTGTAGCCCTCGTTCTCCGTGAGGCCGAGGCCCGAGAAGTCGCTGTCGGCGCGCTCGCCCACCGCGACGAACGTGGCGCCCAGGCTCAGGCGTCCCGCGGTCCACCGCGCCGAGAGCCCGCCCTGGTGCGCTGGCCGCCGGAGCAGCGGCTTGCCCACGCCGTACACCGGGTCGAAGTCGTTCGCGCTGACGAGCACCTCGCCGTCCAGGTAGGTGTAGTGCGCCGAGAGCGACAGGGCGGGGGTGGGAGCGGCTTGCACCTCCACCTCCACGCCCTGCGCGCGGGTCTTGCCCAGGTTCACGTACGTGCCCGTGAAGTTCACGAAGTCGGTGAGCGTGAACGCGATCTGGTCGAGGTAGTCGTGGTGGAAGTAGGTCGCGGTGGCGGCGACGCGTCCCGCGGCGAAGCGCTGCTCGACCCCGACGTCGAAGGTGCGGCTGCGCTCGGGCTCGAGGTCGGGGTTGCCGATCGCGCCGCCCGAGACGCCGAACGACTGGAAGAAGTCCGGCTCCTTGATCCCGGCGCCGCCGCTGGCCCGCAGCGTGGTGGCGTCGTCGCCGCCGCGCACGCGCCAGGCGACGGCCGCCCGCGGCACCACCTTCGTCCCGAAGCCGTCGTTGTGCTCGAGCCGGCCGCCGATGGTCGCGTACACGCTCTGGCCAAGGACCACGCGGTCCTGGACGTACACGCCGAAGTTGGTCCGCTGGGGCGAGAGCAGCGCGTCGTCGGCGCGCGAGCCCAGCTCGCCCGACTCGTGCTCCACTTCGGCGCCCGCGGTCAGCAAGTGCCTCGCGCCCGCCTGCATCTCCGCCTGGTAGCCGGCCGAGAGCCGGTCGGTGTCGTTCTGGAAGCCTTCGGGGTTCGTGAAGTCGAAGAACTCGAACGGCGCCGTGATGTCGCCGTACGTCGGTACGTATGCCCCCGAGTCCACGGGGTTGAGGGAGAGCTGGCGCGTCTGCGCGAGGCCCGCTCGCACCTCGTGGCTCAGCGAGGCGCCCGCCCAGCGGAAGGACGCGCCGAGCACGCGGTCGTCGCGCTCGATGGTGGCGTCGAGGTCGGGCCGCCCGTAGAGCGTCTGCCCCGGCGTGCCCACCTCGCTGCCGTCGGCGCGGAGGATCAGTCGAAGGCTGCCCTGCTCGCCGACGCGCGCGCCCAGGCTGGCGGCGCCCGCCGTCTGCTCGAACGCGTTGTTGGGCACCTCGTTGTCGGTCGAGACGTGCTGCAGGCCCACGTTCCAGTCGAGCGCGCCCGCGCTGCCGGCGGTCGAGCCGAGGAACCGCATCCATTCGTCGTTCCCGCCCTCGGCCTCAGCGGTGCCGCTCAGGGCGCCCTGGCCGCGCCGCGTCACGAAGTGCACGACGCCGGCCAGCGCGTCCGTCCCGTAGAGGCTGCTGGCGGCGCCGCGGACCATCTCGACCCGCTCCCACTCGAGCGGCACCGCGTTGCCGAAGTCGTAGGCGCCGCCGGGCTGGTTGACCGGCACGCCGTCGACGATCACGCGCGCGAAGCGCGACTCGCCCCCGCGCACGAACAGCGAGCCCTGCGAGCCGACGCCGCCCGTCCGCGCCGTGGCCACGCCGGGCAGGTCCCGGAACAGGTCGAGGGTCGCGGCCGCCGCCCGCTCCTCGATCCGTTCGCGGTCCAGCACGGAGACGGTGGTGCCCAGCGTGGAGGCGACCGCCTCCGAGCGCGTCGCGCTCACCACCACCTGCTCGCGGACCCCGGCCGGGCCGAGCACCAGGTCGAGCCGGCTCTCGCCCGTGGTGACGCTCGCCTCGTTCCGGCCGGTGGACACGAGGCCGGGCGTCTGCGCGGTCACGGTCCAGGCACCCGCGGGCAGGTCCACGTGGTAGCGGCCCTCGGGCCCGGTCACCACCGTGCGCGCGCCGTCCGGCCCGCGCAGCGTGAGCACGACGTGAGGCAGCACGGAGCCGTCCGACGTGCGGACGGTTCCCATGAGCGAGCCCTGCCCGGCCGCGGGCGCGGCCAGCAGGGCGGACACGACGAGCGTCGACAGCAGCATGACGAGACTCCCTACGAGGAGTGCTCGACGCGAACGGAGAGTGTCTGTGGATGAGGCGCCGTGCGCCCGGACCGCAGCTCCTTCACGCGAGAAGCCCCAGCATCGATCGGTCGGGGCAGGTTTCCTGGCTCCCGGGTCAACGCCAACGTCCCCGACCTTCCCCGGCCGCTTCGGCCGAGTGGCGGCGCGCTCATGGCGCCTTCTACGGAGACGGGCTCGCCGGCTACAGTGGC
>JAICEW010000089.1 GCA_025923995.1 Vicinamibacteria bacterium
TCTCGGGCCTGGGCGCCGGCGCGGGCGGCATCGCGCTCTTCGACCGCTCCAGCGGCCAGCTGGTGCTGCGCCGCTCGGTGGGCTATCCCACGGATCGGCTCTCGGCGATGCAGGCGGGGGAGGAGGGGCCGCTGCCCGAGGCGCTGCGGACGCGACGGCCGGTCGTGGTCGCCTCGGCGGCCGAGTACGCGGCGCGCTACCCGACGCTGCCGCGGCCGCCGGCCGGCCGCGAGGGGCTTCTCGTCGCGCCCCTCGTGACGCAGGACCACGTGCTCGGGGTCCTGTACTTCTGGTTCTCCACGACCACGCGGTCCACCGAGGGCGACCTCGCACTGCTGGAAGCGCTCGCGTTCCACGGAGCCCCCGCGCTGGAGCGCGCGCAGCGCTACGAGGCCGAGCGCGCCGCGCGGCTGGAGGCGGAGGCGAGCGACGCCCGCCACCGGCTGCTGGCGGAGGTGAGCGCGATCCTGGCCGCGGGTGGCCCGCCGACCCAGACGATGGCCGACGTCGCGCGGCGGCTGGTGCCGGACCTGGCCGACGCGAGCGCGATCCACCTGGTGGAGACGGACGGAGCGACCTTCTGCATCGCCGTCGCGCACGCGGTGGCGTCGCTGCAGCAGCCGCTGCTCGACCTGTGCGAGGCCAGCCGCCGGGGCGCCGCCTCGCCCGCGATCGCGCGCTGCTTCCGTGGCGACGAAGGGGCGCGATTGGAGGACGTGGCCTCGTGGGGGGCGGCCGCCGCAGCGGGTGACGAGGTGGAGCTGCTCCGCACCTTGAGCCTGACCGGCGGTCTCAGCGTCCCGCTGCGGGCGCGCGGGCGGTTCCTGGGGCGGGTGGCCCTGTTCACGTGCGGGTCCAGCCGTCCGCCCGGAGCCGAGGACCTGGACTCGGCGGCGGTGCTGGCCGATCGGATCGCGCTGGCGGTGGACAACGCGCTCCTGCTCGCGGAGGCGCAGAGGCTGAACCGGGTCAAGGACGACTTCCTGGCCATGCTGTCGCACGAGCTGCGCACGCCGCTGGGCGCCGTGCTGCTGTGGACCGACCTGCTGGCGAGCGAGACGCTGGGGGCGGGCGCCGCCCGTGCCGCGGAGATGATCGGCCGCAGCACGCGCTCCCTGGCCCAGCTCATCGAGGAGCTGCTGGACGTCTCGCGCATCGTCGCCGGCAAGCTGGCCATCGACCCGCACCCGACCCTGTTGCGCCAGCTGCTGGAGCAGGTGGTGGAGGCCGCGCGCCCGGCCGCCACGGCCAAGGGGGTGGAGCTGCAGGCGACCGTGCGCGGCGCGCTGCCCGTGCTCTGGGCCGACTCCAACCGCCTCCGTCAGGTGTTCGACAACGTGATCCACAACGCCGTCAAGTTCACCCCGGCGGGGGGCGAGGTCTCGGTCAGCCTCGAGCTGCTGGGCGAGCGGACGCGCATCCGCGTCAGGGACTCCGGCGTGGGCATGCGGCCGGAGCTGCTGCCCGTGATCTTCGAGCGGTTCCGGCAGGGGGACAGCTCGAGCGCGCGCACGCAGGGCGGGCTGGGTCTGGGCCTCACCATCGCCCAGCACATCGTGGAGCTGCACGACGGCCGCATCTCGGCGTGGAGCGAGGGCGAGGGGCGCGGCAGCACCTTCACGATCGAGCTGCCGGTGCGGACTCCGCCTCCCTCGGCCGCGCGGCTGCCCTCGGTCACGGACCGCGAGCGGCCGCTGCAGTCGCTGCGCGTGCTGGTGGTGGATGACCACGAGGACACCCTGCGCGGCATCGGGGTCGCGCTGCGCGGCGCCGGCGCCGACGTCCACTGCGCAGGATCGGCCCGCGAAGGCCTGGACGCGCTCGCGTCCTTCGACCCGCACGTCATCGTGAGCGACCTGGCCATGCCGGAGCTCGACGGCTTCGGCCTGATCCGGGCGGTGCGCTCCCGCTCCGCCGAGGAGGGCGGGTCGGTGCCCGCGGTCGCCGTCTCGGCCCTCGCCAGCCGGGAGGACCGCCAGCGTGCGCTGGAGGCCGGCTTCCAGGAGCACCTGGCCAAGCCGGTGGACGTCCCGCACCTCGTGCAGACGCTCTGCCGCCTCGCGGCCACCGCGGAGCCACGGCACTAACCGTTTCTACATTCCATTCGAGCCATGCGTCGGCGGGCCCCTGGCTTCGCCTTCGCAAGTGCCTGTCCTGTCGTCGTTTCCGGTGCCTCGAGCCGTGGCATGTGGCTTGCTCAAGAGGATGGCGCGACCGGCGTCGGGGTCGCGAAACCAAGGAGCCACTAAGTGCTGGTCATGATCGGGCAAGAGGCAGGCGTCCGTGCCCAGGGTGTCGTGTTCGAGCGCGTGCGCGCGCTATTCGAGGTCGCGCAAATCCGCTACGCGCGCGTGGCGGACTGGATGCGGGGCAAGTCGCCTCGCCACATCGTCCTCCGCGCGGCGGCCGGGATGCTGATGGTGCCCATGGTGGCCGGAGCCGCGCTGCTCCAGCACGTCAAGTACGACCGCGTCGACCTGCCCGACATGGAGCCGCTCGTCCGCTTCGAGCCGCCGACCATCGGCCACCTGTACGACGCGCGGGGAGAGGTGCTGCTGGAGCTCGCCCGCGAGTACCGCTGGGTCGTCCGCTATCCCGAGATCCCCGTGACGCTGCGCGAAGCCGTGCTGGCCGCCGAGGACAAGAACTTCTTCTCGCACGGCGGCGTGGACTTCGGGGCGCTCCCGCGCGTCGCCGGCAAGGCCGTGCTGCGCTCGGCGGCGGCCAGCCGCCGCGTGTCGAACGAGTCCGGCCGCCTGCGCCTCAAGATCGTGTTCCCGCAGGGCGGCTCGACGCTCACCCAGCAACTGGTCCGCGGCTACTTCCTGGCCGACCTCACCAAGGACGAGGACCTGAACGTGCTCCAGCGGCCGACGATCGTCGCGCGGGCCATGGCCGCCGTGCTGGGCGTGCCCGCCACGAACAAGCTCCGCCGCAAGGTCGAGGAGATGCGGCTGTCGCTGTGGCTGGAGGAGGACTTCAGGCGGCGCTTCGGCTCGCAGCGCGCGGCCAAGGAGCAGATCCTCGCCCGCTACGCCTCGTTCATCTACCTGGGCAACGGCCGCTACGGCTTCTCGGCGGCCTCCGAGTACTACTTCGACAAGCCGCTCGAGACCTACCAGACCTGGGACGCGGACAAGGCCGCGCTGCTGGCCGGCATCGCCAAGTCGCCGCGGGACTACGCCCCGTCGCCGCACAACCTGGACAAGCCGCGCCGGCGCCGCGACGACGTGCTGCAGCTCATGGCCCGCCGTGGGTTCATCTCCGCGGACCTGGCCGAGTACTGCACCCGCGCGCCGATCGCGCTGGCGCGCCCGCAGGCGGTCAAGACGGAGGCGCCGGCGGTCGTGAAGAACGCGATGGCGGAGCTCTCCCGCCGCAGCGAAGGCCGGTTGACGCTCAACCAGTTCGCGGACGGGCGCATCCGTGTCCACACGACGGTCGACAACCGGGTGCAGGGCGCGGTCAACGAGGCGCTGGAGGCCGGGCTGCTCGCGTACGAGCAGCGGCATCCGGAGGCCAAGGGGCTGATCCAGGGCTCGGTGGTGGTGCTGGCCAACCGCGACGCGCGGGTGCTGGCCGAGGCCGGAGGGCGGCGCGTGTTCCGCAACCGGACCACCTCGTACACCGACTTCAACCGGGCGGTGGAGTCGTTCCGCCAGCCGGGGTCCGCGCTCAAGCCCGTCGTCTACCTCACCGCGCTGGCGCGGGGCGCGCGGCTGGACACTTCGGTCTACGACGAGCCCATCGCCGTGCCCATGGGGCGCGGGCGGCCGGCCAAGTGGATCGGCAACTACGACGGCGAATTCAAGGGCGTCATCTCGATGCGGCTGGCCCTGGCCGAGTCCCGCAACTGCGCGACGATGTGGATCGTCGAGCAGGTCGGGCTGCAGCCGGTGCTCAAGACCGCGCACGACCTGGGCATCCAGTCCAAGCTGCTCCCCTATCCCACGACCGTGCTCGGCGCGTCCGAGGTGAACCTTCTGGAGCTCGCGAACCTCTACCGCGCGATCGCGTCCGGGTTGGTGGCGGAGCCGTACATCGTCGACCGGGCGACCGACGCGTCGGCGCGCGAGGTGTACCGGCGCGTCCCCGAGGTGCGGCCGGTCGCGCTCCCGACCAGCGCGCTCGAGGCCATGCAGGAGGGCCTGCGCAGCGTCGTCCGCCTGCCGAGCGGCACGGCCCACGCGCTGGACTCGGCCCGGTTCCCGATCGCCGTGATGGGGAAGACGGGCACGACCAGCGACTTCCGGGACGCGCTGTTCGTGGGATCGACCTACGGGCCCCGCGGCATCACCGTGGCCGTCCGCGTCGGGTTCGACGACAACCGCGAGCTGGGCGCCAAGGAGACGGGCGGCCGCGCGGCGCTGCCGATCTTCCGCGACGTGATGCTCCGCGTGTACCGCGAGGGCGTCCTGGGGTCCGCGCCGCCGTTCCCGCGCGACCTGGAGGACGGCATCGACCGCTACCTCCGCGGGCCGGATCCCGAGGACGAGGCGGCGCTGGCGGAGGCGGTCGAGCCGGAGCTGGTCCAGCCGGAAGCCCTCACCGTCGCGATGCACCCCTCTGGCTCCGCCGCGCCGGCCGCCGCTGCCCAGGCGACGTTCTACACGCCGTCGTCGACCGGTCGCGAGCAGCGCTGAACGGGACAGGCGCTCCCGCGCGGCCGGGCCACGGCCCCTGCGCGCTCGCTTGACGGCCGGGGGGGACGGGCGCGACCATCGCCCAGCTTCCATGCGGGTTCTCGCTCCCTGGTACGACTGGCTGGCAGAGCCGCTGATCCGGGACCACCTCGTCCAGCTCTACAGCAACGACGCCAGCCTGACCGTGGCGGTCGCGACGTACGCCGGGGCCGGCCTCGGGAAGGGGGAGACGGCCGTCCTGATCGCCACCCGCGACCACGCCGAAGCCGTGCGCGCGCAGCTGTCGGCCGACCGCTTCGAGACCGCCGACCTCGAGCGCTGGGGGCAGCTGCGGTTCCTCGATGCGCAGGAGGTGCTCGACGACCTCCTGGTGGGCGGCCGTCCCGACGGCGACCAGTTCCAGGTCCTGACCAGCGGCCTCATCGCGGACGCCCGCCGGGCTTCGCGGAACGGACGCGTGCGCTTGTACGGCGAGATGGTCAACCTGCTCTGGGCGCGCGGCGAAGCCGGCGCCGCGATGCGGCTGGAGGAGCTGTGGGGGAAGGTCGTCCCGCAGGCCGCGGTCCCGCTGTTCTGCGCCTACCGCGTGGACGAAGACGACGCGCTGGCGCCCTGCCTGCGCGACGCGCACACGCACGTCGTGCCCATCCAGGCCTGCGCCTAGCCCGCAAACGGGCCGAAGGGCGGGCGCCCGCGAAGGCGCCCGCCGCACCGCTCCTACTGGCTGGGGGAGTCGATCCAGACGATGGGCAGGGCACGGCGCTCGACGAGGGGCGCTTCCTCCTGCAATTCCTGGCAGGTCCTGCACAGCGTCGCGAACGGCAGCGCCTGCAGGCGCGCCGCCGGGATCTCCTCGTCGCACTCCTCGCAGGAGCCGTACGTCCCGTTCTCGAGCCGCTGCAGGGCCTCGTCGATGCGGCGGCAGGTGTCGGCCTGCATCTCCATCAGCGTCAGGTCGACGTCCTGCTCGGCGCTGGTGCGGCCCCACTCCTCGGGGTCGCGGACGTCGACGGGGTCCGACGGTCCGGAGAGCAGCGCCCGCAAGCCCTGGTGGAGCTCCTGGGCGCGGCTCTCCATCATCCGCTTCAGCGCCTGATAGCGCAGGTGCGCGTCATTCTCGGTCATGTCTCCTCCTTCTCGGCGCGTCAGGCGCTCTCAAGTTGGTGCGACGTTCAGATTGCCCGTCGTCCCTGGATCAGGTTGATCAGAACGACCACGATGGCGATGACCAGCAGGATGTGAATGAACCCTCCCATGGTGTAGGAGCTCACCATCCCCAGCAGCCAGAGCACCAGCAGGATCACGAAGATCGTCCACAGCATGTGGGCCTCCTTGAGCCGGGCCGGTCGCCTTCAGTGCGAGGGCAGTGGCCACGACTAGCGACAGCCAGAACAGCAATGGATGTGCCAGCGGGCCCGGGTCGCCCCGCTCCGATTAAGGTAGAGTGGTCGAGTGCGCGCGGAGCGAAGTCGCTCGCGCGGCGCGTGTAGACTCTACAAACTGCTCGCGGGAATCCCCTCCTCCGCATGCGTCTGGGCGTCAAGGCCACCCTGCTGCTCGCCGTCGGCTACGCGCTCCTGATGGTCGCGTTCGCCCTCGGCGTCGACCGCTGGCTTCGCTCGTTCGAAGAAGCCACCACGAACGAGACCGTGCGCCTGCTCGCGCGCGAGCAGGCGGCGATCCTGTCCGAGCGCACCTACGAGGCCCTGCTCGTCCCCGACGGCGTCTCGCGCGAGCGGCTGCGCTCGCGCGTCGAGGACGTGGTGCTGATGTCGGAGGTGCTCTCGTCCATCACGATCGTGGACGGCCAGGGGAAGGTCGTGGTCAGCGACCGCTGGCCGACCGGCCATCCGTTCCCGGCGCCCGGCACGTTGTTCCCCTCCGGGCGACGCGACGTGCGGGCCGAGCCGCTGAGCGAGCGCCCGTTCTTCCGCGGCGGCGACTACGCGGTGTACCTGCCGTTCGAAGGGGACGGACGCGCGATCGGCTACGTGCGCATGGACTTCCACAGCGACCGCGTCGCCGACCTCTATGGCCACGCCCGCCGGCAGCTGTTGACGCTGGCGCTGCTGGGCCTGTCGGGCGTCGTCCTCCTGGGCCTGCTGGTGCAGATGCAGATGTCGCGGCGCGCCGAGACGCTCACGCGCGCGCTCGACGACACCGGGCCGCAGGACGCGCTGCCCGCGCGCCTGCCGGGAGACGAGTTCGCGCGGGCCCTGGCGGCGGCCGCGCGCGTGCGGCGCGAGCTGAGCGAGGCCCGCCGCGCCAGCACACGCCTGCACCAGGGGTTCGGCGCGCTGGCCCAGGTCATGAAGGTGGGCGTGCTGCTGCTGCGCGAGGAGCGGCAGCTCGACTTCGCGAACCCGCGCGCGCTCGAGCTGTTCGGCCTGCCCGACGTGGAGGCGCTGCGCGCGTGGTGGTCCGCTCACGTGCCGGACCTGTTCGCGGGCGGGGCGGTCGCCGCGGAGGAGGCGCGCCTCATCGAGCTGACGCGGCCGGACGGATCGGGTCCGCTGCGCCTCGAGATCTACCGCCAGGGCGGCACCGACTGCGACGAGTACCTGGCCCTCGTGCACGACCCCCAGCTGCTGGACACGCTGGAGACCGACGTCCGCCTGGCCAGCCAGCTCGACGGGCTCGCGCGGACCTATCGCACCGCCGCACACGAGATCCGCTCGCCGTTGTCGGCGCTCATGATCAACCTCGACCTGCTGCGCGAGACGCTGGACGTCGACGACGCGACGGAGGACGGTGTGAGGCAGCGGCGCGAGACCTACGTCTCGGTGCTGCGCGAGGAGCTGACACGCCTCAACCGGTCGCTGGCGGAGATGCTCACCCACACCATCCCCGCGCCCGACAGCCAGCAGCGGTTCGACCTGCGCGCGCTCGTGGCCGAGCTTGGTACGCTTCTTGCCCCTCAGGGCCGGAGACAAGGGATCGAGGTTTCGACGAGCCTGCCCCCGGACGACGTCCCGCTGGTGGGTTATCGTGACCGTCTGAAGCAGGCTTTCTTGAACGTCGCCGTGAACGCGCTGGAGGCGATGGGCAAGGGGGGCCGGATGCGGATCGAGATGGAGCGGTGCCAAGACCGCGTTCGGGTGACCGTCCGGGACACCGGGCCGGGCATCCCTGCGGAGCTGCTGGCGCGGATCTACGAGAGCGATTTCACGACCAAAGGAGGCGGCAGCGGCATCGGTCTCTACGTTGCGCGCGCCGTCGTTGAGCTACATGGCGGTTCTATCGAAGCCCACAGCATCGTCGGAAGAGGAACGGACGTCCAGGTGGACCTCCCCCTCGTCCCGCGGCAGTGACGGCCGGTCGATGCCCCACGCGCTGATCGTCGACGACGATCTCAGCTTCCTGCTCGGCCTGGCGGAGGTCGTCGGCCGGGAGGGGTTCACGACGGCGACCGCGTCCAGCCTGGCCCAGGCCCGCACCGAGATCGGCAAGCAGGCCCCGGACGTCCTGCTCACGGACCTGCAGCTGCCGGACGGGAGCGGCCTGGACCTGCTCCAGGAGAACGCCGGCACGACCGCGCCGGAGGTCATCCTCATCACCGGCCACGCGAGCGTGGAGACGGCGGTGGACGCGCTGAAGCGCGGCGCCGCGGACTACCTGACCAAGCCGGTCGACTTCGCCCGCGTGAAGACGGTCCTCACCAACCTGAACCGCACGCGCGAGCTGAAGGAGGAGATCGGGAGCCTGCGCACCGAGCTGCGCAAGCTGGGCCGCTTCGGTCCCCTGATCGGCGCCTCCTTGACCATGCAGAAGGTCTACGACCTGATCGCGCGGGTGGCCAAGACCGAGGCCACCATCACGATCATGGGCGAGACCGGCACCGGCAAGGAGCTGGTCGCGCAGACCATCCACGAGCAGAGCCGGCGCCACAAGGAACCGTTCCTGCCCATCAACTGCGGCGCGGTCTCGCCCAACCTGATCGAGAGCGAGCTGTTCGGGCACGAGCGGGGCAGCTTCACCGGCGCCGACCGCGTGCACCGCGGGTACTTCGAGAGGGCCAATCGCGGCACGCTCTTCCTCGACGAGATCACCGAGATGCCGATCGAGCTGCAGGTGAAGCTCCTGCGCGTGCTGGAGACGAACACCGTGACGCGCATCGGCGGCAGCGAGCTCATCCGGGTGGACGTGCGCGTGATCTCGGCCACCAACCGCAGGGCCGAGGAGGCGGTCGCGCAGGGCAAGCTGCGAGAGGACCTGCTCTACCGGCTCAACGTGTTCCCGATCGAGCTGCCGCCGCTGCGCGACAGGGGGGACGACATCGAGCTGCTGGCCGAGCACTTCCTCAACCTGCTCAACAAGGGCGAGGGCACCTCCAAGCGCTGGAGCCCGTCTTCCCTGGAGCGGCTGCGGCAGCACAACTGGCCGGGCAACGTGCGCGAGCTGCGCAACGTGGTGCAGCGGGCCTACATCCTGGCCGAGGACGAGATCGGGCCCGAGTCCCTGCCGCTCGCGCGCAGCCTCGACGACAAGCCCAACGCGAGCCTGTCGGTGAAGGTCGGCATGTCGATCGCCGAGGCCGAGCGGCGGCTGATCCTGGCGACGCTCGAAGGCTGCGGCGGCGACAAGAAGCAGGCCGCGGAGACGCTCAAGATCAGCCTGAAGACCCTCTACAACCGCTTGAACGAGTACAAGGCGGTCTAGTCGAGAGGATCGGGGGGCGGCCTCCGGCCCCCCCGGGCTGTCCTAGAACCGGTACGAGGCCGTGAAGCGGACGGTCGAGAACTCGAAGTCGTCCGAGCGGCGCAGGTCCGTGCCGGCGGGGTTCGCGAGCAGGAACGGGTTTGTCGCCGGCGCCGGTCCCTGCGAGCGGACCGTGTAGCGCGTCTCGTCGTCCAGGCTGGTCCACTGGTACTGCGCGCCCAGGCGCACGCCCGCGCCCACGCGGTACTCCACGCCGCCCCCGACCTGCCAGCCCCAGACGTCGTCCTGCTCGGTCGGCACGAACGTGTTGACGCGGTTCGAGGTCGCGAACGAGCGGTCCAGGTCCCCGCGCGCGAACGCGCCGGCGCCGTAGACGAGCAGGCGCTCGGTGCCATAGCCCGCGCGCAGGCCCATCGAGGCCAGCGCGTTCAGCTCCCGCGTGAACGTGTACGAGGCCGGCGTGGTGCTGAACGCCGTCACGCTGTCGACCAGCGAGAGGAACGAGAACTCGCCGGTGGCCCCGAAGACGAGATGGCCCGACTGGCCGTCGTAGCCCAGGCGCAGGCCCGCGTCGAACGCGTTGTCGTCCCGCACGCACCCTCCGCCCGGCACGTTGGTGACGGACGCGCCGGGGCAGAAGCCCGGCGAGAACGCGTTCGCTCCCGCGACGGTCGTCACCGTGTCGGTGAAGCTCCGTCCAGGTTCTTGTCGAAGCCCACGAACTTGCCGGCGCCGTCGGGCAGCAGCCCGCTGCCGACCTGGCCGCCGACGTAGAAGCCGCGCCACGTCTGCGCGTGCGCCGATGCGCCGCCGACCAGCACCAGGGCCGCCGCGGCCAGCGGCCGCGCGAGAGCACGAATGCGCATGTTCCCTCCTCCTCCGTGTCGCATCGGGTACGCGTGGGGAGGAGGGAACGGATTGGGCGCTCGCGGGCACGCTCGCCGCGCGGGTTGGGCTCACTGCACGGCGATAGCAACCTGGGCGGGGGCGCTGGCCGCGACGCCGTCGTAGGCCCGGTAGGTGAAGGCGTCGCGGCCTGTGAAACCGGGAGCGGGCGAGTAGCGGAACGCGCCGTTGGCGTGGAGCTCCAGCGCGCCGTGGAGCGGAGGCGTGGCCAGGAGCGCTATCAGCGCGTCGCCGTTCGTGTCCGTGTCGTTGGCGAGCAGGCCGGACTCGGGGCCCACGACCAGGACGGCGCCGGCCGCGATGCCGTAGGCGTCCGGAACCGCGAAAGGAGCGATGTTGCGCCGGCCCGACGCGCAGTACAGCGCTCCGCGCTGGGTGGGTCCCATGCCGCCCCACACGATCATCTGGTAGCCCGTCCAGACCGTCGACCAGCGTCCGCCCCAGAGCACTTCGGGCGTTCCGGCCAGCGTCGTAGGCCGCCAGGAGTCGGTCGCGGGACTGTAGCGGCCGCCGCTCGCGTCGTTGGCGCCGCCCCAGAGGACAAGCTCCCTGCCCGTCCACACGCCCTGGGCGACACGCGGGCTGGGTGCGCCCGACAACGAGGTCGGCACCCACGTATCGGAGACCGGATCGTAGCGGGCTCCGTCGCCCAGGTCCTGGTTGGCGAGCCAGTCCAGCCCGCCCCACACGATCATCTCGGTGCCGGTCCATTCGCCGACGGGCCACATGCGCGTGGGCGGCGAGCCGGCGACGTCGGTGGGCTCCCAGGTGTTTGTCGCGGGGTCGTAGAGCCCGCCGGTGGGTGTGATGCCGTCGTTGATGAAGCCACCCCAGATGACCATGCGCGTGCCGGTCCACACCGCGGCGTGGTGATCACGGGCGCCTGGCGCGCCGGCGATGGCAGCATTCACCCAGGTGTCGCTGGCGGGCCGGTATCGCTTGGCGCGCACGTCCGCTCCGATCCCTCCGAACACGATCATCTCGGTCCCGGTCCAGACGGCCGTGTGGCCGTAGCGGTTGGTGGGGGCGTTGGCCGTGGCGACGAGCGCCCATTGGTCGGTCGCGGGGTTGTACCTTCCGCCGGTCCCAGGGTCGCCGGGATCGCCGTCGGGGTTGCCTCCCCAGTAGACGGCTTCGTCCCCGGTCCAGACCGCAGTGACGTTCTCGCGCCCCGCGGGTGCGCCCTCCGGGGTGACGGTCCTCCAGCTGTCTGTCGCGGGGTCGTACACGCCGCCGGGCCTCGATTGCCCGCCCCCGGAGAACCCGCCCCAGACGACCATTTCGGCGCCGGTCCAGGCCGCCGCGTGCAGGCCGCGCGCGGCGGGTACGTTCATGGTGCCGGTCGGGCGCCAGGCGTCCGTCGCGGGATCGTACCGTCCGCCGTCGTTGTGGAACTCCGAGTCGAAGTCGAACCCGCCCCACAGGATCATCTCCGTGCCTGTCCACACGGCCGTGATTCCCTCGCCGTTGTCCGGCGAACCGATCGGGCTTGTCGCGGCCCAGGTGTCGGTGACGGGGTCGTAGCGTGCGCCCTGGGTGGCTACTGGAGCCCCGCCCTGGACGACCATCGCGGAACCAGTCCACACGGCAGCGTGCATCCATCGGAACGAGGGCGCGTCGACGAGGCTGGTCGGTGTCCAGGAGTCCGTCGCGGGGTTGTACCGCCCGCCGCTCAAGTCGTAGCTGGGAGAGTTCAGGCCGCCCCACACCACGACCTCGCTGCCCGTCCAGACCGCCGTGTGGTAGAAGCGCGCGCTGGGCGCTCGAACGCCGGACGTCGGGGTCCACGCGTTCGCAACAGGGTCGTACCGCGCACCGTCGCCGTATTGCTGCCCGATGAAGCCGTTGTAGCCGCCCCAGATCACCATACGAGACCCGGTCCAGGCGGCCGCGTGGAACGCACGCGGGGCCAGCGGGGCGGGAGGCAGCAGCGCCCACGAATCGCTCGCGGGATCGTAGCGGCCGCCGCTCGCGAGGGTGCCGACGCCGCCGTAGCCGCCCCAGACGATGAGCTGCGTGCCGGTCCACACGACGCTCGCATTCCACCGGATTTCAGGCGCGCCCGCCGTGGACATCGGCCGCCACGTGTCCGTGACCGGGTCGTAGCGGCCGCCGGTCACGTCCGCGCGTCCGCTCCATACGAGCATCTCCGTGCCGGTCCAGACCGCCACGTGCGACTGGCGCGCCCCGGGCGCTGCCACCGGCGAGACGAGGGACCAGGTGTCCGTCGCGGGATCGTAGCGGCTGCCGTCGCCGTAGATCGTGCCGACCGAGCTCATGCCGCCGAAGACGATCATCTCGCTCCCGGTCCACACGGCCGTGTGCCAGTAGCGCGGCTCGAGCAGCTGCAGGGTCGGCTTCCAGGCGTCGTCGCGGCACCGCGTGCCAGGCGGGGCCGGCTTGCGGAAGGCGAAGGGCTCGGGCGCGAGCCGCAGCGGCACCCGTCCGCGCTCCTCGCGCCACCACGAGTCGAACGGGCGCTTCGGCCACTCCACGGTGGCGATCCGGACCCGCTGGTCGTCGAGGGCCAGCACCATGGACGCGTGGAAGCCGGCTGCGTCCTCGCGCAGCGGGCCCACGCGCCCGATCTCGATCGCGCCGCCGCGTCCTCCGAGCGCCGCCCTCACCTCGCGAACGCGCGCCTCGAACGCCTCCGGGGGAAGGCCGACCAGGCCCGGCTCACGGCTCGGCCCGCGCCGCCACTCCCTCTCGACGTAGACGCCCCCGGACGCGCGGGGCAGCGTCGCGCCGGCGGCGAGGAGGTCGCTCCGCGCTCGGGCACGCAACGGGGCGTGGAAGCGATCGTCGGTGGCGTAGAGCGAGCGGATCAGGCGATCGGCGAGCAAGGGCCGCGCCAGGCACTCGGCGGCCTGGGCGGCGTCACCGTCGAGCGCGTCGAGCAGCTCGCGCAGCACGTCGGGAGCCTGGGAATGGACCGCCATGCGGTCGAGCTCCGCCTGGAGCTGCTCAGCCGTGACCCGCACCCCGAACTCCCGCTCCAGGGCGACCGACTTGAGCACGACGTCCTCGGCCTTGCGCCGGACGACGGCCGCGGGGATCGCGTCGGCATGCCCGCCGGTCCGATGGCGCGCATACACCCGCTCGATCGCGTCCTGGCAGGCGATGCGATCCGCGATCCCGAACGAAGAGGAAGCGCTCGCGGCGTGGGCCGTGCCGAAGGACGACAGCTCGACCAGGAACGCGAGGACCGATACAGATGCCCCGGAGGCCTTCATGGAGGCCAGCTCTTTCCGCTCGCTGCCCCGAATTTAGCACTGCCGGCCGCCAGCCGGTCCAGGGAAAACACGCTGTCCGGCCACGGCCGACCGATCAGGGGCGCCTGGACTTCAGTCGATCGCGGACTCCGTGGACAGGTCGGTGCGAACGGCCCTGACCTCCATGGAGACGCGCCCCAGGCGGATCACGTCTCCGTGCGAGAGGGCCGTGGGCCCCGAGATCCGCTCGCCGCGCACGAACGTGCCGTTCTTGCTGCCGAGGTCCTCGATGGTCACGCCGCGCTCATCCACCACGATCCGGGCGTGCCGGCGGGACACGGTGGCCGCCTCGATCCACACCACGCCGTCCTCGACGCGGCCCAGGACGTTCTCGCCCGGCCGCAGGGCGACCTCCCGGTCCGCGAGGAGGAGTCGATAGGCGACCGCGCCGCGTGCGGAGGCCGATCGGACCCCGACCTCCCGAGCGGTCCCGCAGAACGCGTAGCCCACTCCGTGGACCGTCCGCAGCAAACGGGGGCTCTTCGGATCCTCCGCGAGGGACGACCGCACCTCGCCCACGAGCGTCGCGAGGGTCGAGTCGGTGACGTAGGTGCCCGACCACAGCCGCGCCCGGATGCGCTGCTTCGTCACCACGTTCGGCCGGTGGCTCAGCAGGAGCTCCAGCAGGTCGAAGGCCTTCGGCGAGAGGTGGCGCACCTGCTTCCCGCGCAGGAGCTGCCGCGTTCCGTGGTCGAGCACGAAGTCGTCGAACGCGACGCGCATCGATGGGCCTGGTCGGTCCGCAACGTTAGCGCCGGGCGCGTTGCCGGTCAAAACACGAGCGGGTGCCCTCCACGAAAAACCCGCGACCTCCCCAGGGTTTCCCCACGGGGCGCGCGCATCTTCTTCGAGCAGGGAAGCGAGCGCTTGGCCAAGCGGCTCCAGCGAAAGGGAGTCGCTCATGCGTGTTTCCGGAGGACAGGCGCTCTGCGCGGGGCTGATCGGCCTCTCCACGTGTTCGTCACCGATGTCGACGGCGCACGCGGAAGACGAGCCGCTCCTGCGGTCGAACCTCGAACGGGAAGGCGAGCGAAAGGCGCTGGGCCGGGCGCTGGCGGGCGCGGTGCGGCGTCTGGAGCGCCCCGGCTGTCAGCGCATCTTCACGGACTTCGCGGACGACTCGGGACGGTCCCTCCAGGAGGGGCTCGACGCCGTCGGCCGGGACGGAGCCGCCTTCCTGCGGGAGTGGGTCTTCTTCGCCGACGGCCGGGAGCAGCCCCGCTGCAAGGAGAGGGACGTGCTCGCCGTGTCGCAGCCGGGCAGCCGCGCGGTGTGGATCTGCGGGCGGCGCTTCCAGTGGGAGCAATGGCGCGACCCGGGATACGCGGAGGCGGTCCTGATCCACGAGACGCTGCACGTGCTCGGCCTGGGCGAGAACCCGCCCTCGAGCAGCACGATCTCGCGCCAGGTCCTCGCCCGCTGCGGCGGCTAACGAGGAGAGGGAGGCGTCGGCACGGGCCCCAGGTAGCGGTCGAGCCAGTCGAGGGTCTCCTTCACGACCTCGGGAGTCCTTCGCATCGAGTGGCCGGAATCCACGAAGACCAGACGCTTGTCGCCGTTCGGCGCTCCCAGCAGCTTGAGGAGGCGCGGCCCCCGGACCGTCTCCTGCAGCGGGTCGTGTCGACCCGTCAGCACGAGCGCGGGCACGCGCACCCTGGGCGCGAAGTGGAACGGATCCGTCTCCGGCGGCCGCCCCAGGTCGATGAGGCCGCTCCCCTGGATCACCGTCGCCTTGATCCGCTCGTCGACGGCGGGCGCGATCACGGACAGCGTGTCGCTGAGGCCGAGCATCGCCACGCGGTCGTGGTCGAAGTCGGCGCGCGACTCGAGGAAGTCCAGGCCGCGGCGCAGGTCCTTGACCGACTGCGTCACGATGTCGCGGATGTCGCTCATCCCCGAGACCGGCTTGCGCAGGTACCGCTCGTAGGTCCCCGCATACACGGGATGCAGCACGGCCCTGCCGCTGCGCACGATGTACTCGAAGGGCGTCGTCCGGATGTCGTCGCTGGACCGGAAGTAGAACGCCTCGAGCGTCGGCGAGTACACGACCACCTGGTAGGGCGGGCGTGCGCCACGAGGGAGGAACAGGTGCGCGGGCACGCGCTCGCTGCCGTAGGCCGCGTCGAAGGACACCCGCTCCCGTCTCCAGTGCGGCGTCTCCTCGAAGGAGTCCACGCGCCCCTTCGGGTCGAGCCGGTCGTACGCGTAGAAGCTCCGATAGGCCTCGAAGATCGCGTCAGGGACCGGCGTCTGCTTCGAGTAGTCCGGCCGGGGCAGCTGGACGGCCGCCGTCAGCTGGGAAGCGGGCGGGGCGACGTAGCGAGCGCAGCGGAGCCCGTTCTCGGGCTCGCGCGCCCAGGGCGACTGCGCGTTGTCGATGATGTAGGTGCGAGGCGGGTCGGTCCAGGCCCCACCCAGGGCGTAGCGTAGTCCTTTCGACTCCGTCGAGGACCATTCGCGGACGTTGCCCGCCATGTCGTAGACGCCGTGGCGGGACATCCCGCCCAACGTGCCCACCGGCACCGGGCCCGTGCCGCCGAAGTTGCTGAGGGCGATCATCTCCGGGGACTGGAGCAGCGAGTAGGCCCAGTGGTAGAAGGTCGGCAGCTCCTTCTCCGCGAACGCGGCGTACGCGGAGGCCTCGTACCAGCTCACGCCTCCCACGGGGAGCTCATCCTGGTCGGCGGCGTACGTTCCGGCCTCCCACGTCGCCGGCCCCGGCCGTCCGGTGGAGTCGACGAAGCGGGCGACGGCCTCCATCCAGGGAACGGTCCGGCCGGCCTCGACGAACGGCTGCCTCCAGTACTCCGGCCGCCGGTACCCACCCTGGTCGACGAACTGCTTGTACTGGCGGTTCGTGACCTCGTGGCGGTCGAGCCAGAAGTCGTCCAGCTCGAAGGCCGGGAAGCTGCGGACGTCGAATCGTCCACCACGGACCCGCACCATTCCGGCGGGCACCGCGCCGACCGGGTCGAGCCGGAACGCGAGCGAGCGGAAGACGACCGCCGGGCTCGACGAAGCGTGCACCGTCTCGAAGCCCTCCTTCGCGATGCGCCAGCGAAGGGGCAGGTAGGGCACGCGGACGCCCTCCAGCGGGGACCGTCCCACGAGCGTCCACTCCCCGTCGGGATCGGCGAAGTCCTTCGCGAACACCTCGGCGCCGGGCGGCTCGGTGCGCAGCGTCAGCGGGTAGCAGTAGTCCTTCCAGAAGCGCTCGAGCTCCGGATCGCCGGGCAGGTGCCGGGCCGCGTCACGCGCCAGCCAGTAGGCCTCGATGTCGGGCCGGCTGCTGCCGCCGGCCGCGATCCGCGCGATCTCCGGCAACGTCACGCTGCGTGCCCGACGCACGGGGGCGTCGCGAACCCAGCTCCACCCGATGACGCTCGTGACGACGAGCGCGCCGACGACGAGAGGGACGGACACGCGAGGCTGCCGGAGCACGGCCCGCCAGCCCGACGTCCGCGCCGTCAGCCGCGCCCGGCAGCCCTCCAGCTCCAGCCGCATCTCGGCCGCCGAGGCGTAGCGGTCGGCCGCCCTCTTGGCCAGGCACCTGTCGACGACCCGTTGGAGGTCGCGCGGCACCTCGCGACGATGGGTCCGCAGGGGGGGAGGCGCGTCGCGAAGGATCGCGGTCAGCACGGAGAGGTCCGATCCGCCCTCGAACGGACGGCGCCCCGCCAGCATCTCGTACAGCACGACGCCCGCTCCGAACACGTCGGAACGCGCGTCCGTGGAGCGGCCTTCGGCCTGCTCGGGGGACATGTAGGCCGGCGTTCCCACCCGCGCGCCCGGGCGCGTGGAGAGCGGCGCGGTCGAGGCGGCCGACGAGCCGCCGCTCACCGTCGAGCCGTCCGTGTCGCCGGCCTCGTGCGTCGACTTGGCGAGGCCGAAGTCGAGCACCGTCACCTTGCCGGCGTCGCTCAGCATGATGTTGGCCGGCTTGACGTCGCGGTGGACGATGCCGGCGCCGTGCGCCGCCGCCAGCGCTCCCACGATCTGCAGCGCGATGTCGAGCGCCTCGTCGATGCTCAGCCGCCGCTCGGCCAGCACCAGGTCCAGGCCCCGCCCGGGGACGCACTCCATGACGATGAAGTCCATCTCCTGCCCGTCGACCGAGGCCCGGCCGATCTCGTGTACGGCGACGATGTGGGGGTGGTTGAGGGCGGACGCGGCCTTGGCCTCACGCAGCAGCCGCTGCCTCCGCGAGGGGTCGCCCAGCGCCTCCGGCCGCAGCACCTTGATGGCGACGTCGCGGTCCAGGTGCGTGTCCCGCGCGCGATAGAGCAGACCCATCCCCCCCTCGCCGATCTTCTCGACGATGCGGTAGTGCGAAAGGGTGTGGCCGAGCATCGCGTCCCGCCGGAACAGTGAGCGGAGATCGTAGCGTCCGCGGGTGCGGCCCACAAGGCAGGCGAAGGGCCACCGGGGCGCGGGTCAGGCACCCCGGTGTGTTCACGAGCGGGCCGCCGTCAGGCCGGCTGGCTGACCGGCGCCTCCTTGCGGAAGATGAAGGTCTCGCGGTCCTTCGTGTCGGCGATCACGTGGTCGCCGTCCTTGAAGGAGCCGGCCAGCACCTGCACCGCCAGCGGGTTCTCGATCATGCGCTGGATGGCGCGCTTGAGCGGGCGGGCGCCGAAGACCGGGTCCCAGCCGCGCTGGGCCAGCACCTGGCGGGCCTCCTCGGTCAGCTCCAGCGTGATCTTCCGCTCCAGCAGGCGCGCCTGCAGGTCGCGCAGCTGGATGTCCACGATCTTCTCGAGCTGCTCGGGCTTGAGCGTCTCGAACGTCACGATCTCGTCGATGCGGTTCAGGAACTCCGGCCGGAACGTCCGGCGCAGGACCTCCATCAGCGCGTCCTTGTCCTGGCGCGTCTCCCGGCGGGCCATCTCCTGGATCAGGTCCGAGCCGACGTTGCTCGTCATGATGAGGACGGTGTTGCGGAAGTCCACGGTGCGGCCCTTGCCGTCGGTGAGGCGGCCCTCGTCGAGGACCTGCAGCAGGATGCCGAACACCTCCGGGTGCGCCTTCTCGATCTCGTCGAAGAGCACGACCGCGTACGGACGGCGGCGGATGGCCTCGGTGAGCTGCCCGCCCTCGTCGTAGCCGACGTAGCCGGGAGGCGCGCCGATCAGGCGCGAGACCGAGTGCTTCTCCATGTACTCGGACATGTCGATGCGGACCATCGCGTGCTCGTCGTCGAAGAGGAACGCGGCCAGGGCGCGCGCGGTCTCGGTCTTGCCGACGCCGGTGGGGCCCATGAAGAGGAACGAGCCGATGGGGCGCCGCGGATCGCCCAGGCCCGCGCGCGAGCGCCGGACCGCGTTCGCCACCAGCATGAGCGCCTCGTCCTGGCCCACCACCCGCTCGCGCAGGCGGTCCTCGATGTGGAGCAGCTTCTCGATCTCGCTCTCCATCATGCGGGTGACCGGGATGCCGGTCCACTTGGAGACCACCTCGGCCACGTCCTCGGCGTCCACCTCCTCCTTGAGCATCCGCTTCTCGCCCTGGTTGAGCGCGCTCAGCCCCGCCTCCTCCTCCTGGAGGTGCTTCTCCAGCTCCGGCAGCACGCCGTAGCGCAGCTCCGCCGCGCGGCCCAGGTCGCCGGCCTGCGTGGCCTTCTCCGCCTCGAAGCGGGTCTCCTCGATCTTCTTCTTGACCTCGCGCAGCTCCTCGATGGCCTGCTTCTCCTGCTGCCAGCGCGCCTTCATGGCCGACGACTTCTCGCGCAGGTCGGCCAGCTCCTTCTCCAGCCTGGAGAGCCGCTCGCGCGACGCCTTGTCCTTCTCCTTGTTGAGCGCCTGCCGCTCGATCTCCAGCTGCACCATGCGGCGCTCCACCTCGTCGATCTCGGTGGGCAGGGAGTCGATCTCGATGCGCAGGCGGCTCGCGGCCTCGTCCACCAGGTCGATCGCCTTGTCGGGCAGGAAGCGGTCGGCGATGTAGCGGTGGGAGAGCGTCGCCGCCGCGATCAGCGCCTCGTCGCGGATGCGCACGCCGTGGTGCACCTCGTAGCGCTCCTTGAGGCCGCGCAGGATCGCGATCGTGTCCTGCACGTCGGGCTCGCCCACGTAGACGGGCTGGAATCGCCGCTCCAGCGCGGCGTCCTTCTCGATGTGCTTCTGGTACTCGTTGAGCGTGGTGGCGCCGATGCAGCGCAGCTCGCCCCGCGCCAGCATGGGCTTCAGCATGTTCGAGGCGTCCAGCGACCCCTCGGCCGCGCCGGCGCCCACGACCGTGTGCAGCTCGTCGATGAAGAGGACGACCTCGCCCTGCGACTCCTGCACCTCCTTGAGCACGGCCTTCAGGCGATCCTCGAACTCGCCGCGGTACTTGGCGCCGGCCACCAGCGCGCCCATGTCGAGGGTGACGATGCGCCTGCCCTTGAGCCCCTCCGGCACATCGCCGCGCACGATGCGCTGGGCCAGCCCCTCCACGATCGCGGTCTTGCCGACGCCGGGCGGGCCGATCAGCACGGGGTTGTTCTTGGTGCGGCGCGACAGGATCTGGATGACCCGCCGGATCTCCTCGTCGCGGCCGATGACCGGGTCGAGCTTGCCCTGCTGGGCGAGCGCGGTGAGATCCCGACCGTATTTTTCGAGCGCTTCGTACGTGCCCTCGGGCGTCTGGCTCGTCACGCGCTGCCCGCCTCGGACGGCCGCCGCCGCCTCGAGGAGCTTGTCGCGCGTCAGCCCGGCGGCGCGGAAGGCGTCGGCCACCGCGCCGTCCTTGAGGTCGGCGAGCGCCACGAGTAGGTGCTCGACGCTCACGTACTCGTCCTTCATGCGCTGCGCCA
>JAICEW010000090.1 GCA_025923995.1 Vicinamibacteria bacterium
GGCGATCGCCTCACGATGTACGCGGGCTCGGCCGGCGGCGGGCTCTGGAAGAGCGACGACGGCGGCCTGCAGTTCTCCCCCGTCTTCGACAAGCACTCGCAGTCGATCGGCGCGGTGAAGGTGGACCCCAAGGACGCGAAGACGGTGTGGGTCGGCACCGGCGAGACCTGGGTCCGCAACAGCGTGTCGGTGGGCGACGGGCTGTACAAGTCCACCGACGCCGGCGAGAGCTGGACGCGCGTCGGCCTCGAGGGCTCGGAGCGGATCGGCCGCATCGCGATCGACCCGTCCGACACGCAGACCGTCTACGTGTGCGCGCTGGGCCACGCCTTCGACGACCACGCGGAGCGCGGCGTCTTCCGCACGAAGGACGGCGGCAAGACCTGGGAGAAGGTCCTCTACGTCGCGCCGGACACCGGCTGCGCCGACCTCGCGCTCGACCCCCACGACCCGAAGACGCTGCTGGCGGGGATGTGGCAGTTCCGCCGGCGGCCGGACTTCTTCACGTCCGGCGGCCCCAGGAGCGGGCTGCACCGCTCGACCGACGGCGGAGCGACCTGGAAGGCGGTCCGCGAGGGGCTGGCCGCGGGCGACCTCGGCCGCATCGCGCTGGCGCCGTCGCCGGCGAGGGCGGGCCTGTGGTACGCGACGGTCGAGTCGAAGGCGACCGCGCTCTACCGGTCCGAGGACGGCGGCGTCAGCTGGAAGAGCGTCAACAACCAGGGCGCGGTCATCCAGCGCCCGTTCTACTTCTCGCTGCTGGTGGCCGACCCCAAGGAGCCGGAGCGGATCTACAAGCCCGGCCTCAACGTCGCGGTCAGCGACGACGGCGGCAAGAGCTTCAGCGCGCTGGGCGCGGGCGGCCTGTTCGGGTCCAGCTACCACCCGGACGTGCACGCGCTGTGGATCCACCCGCAGCGTCCGGACGAGCTGGTGATCGGCACGGACGGGGGCGTCTACCTCTCGCACGACCGCGGGCGGCGCTGGCGGTTCGTGGGCAGCCTGCCGGTGAGCCAGTTCTACCACGTGAGCTACGACATGGCGGAGCCCTACAACGTCTACGGCGGGCTCCAGGACAACTCGACCTGGTACGGGCCGTCGCGGCGCGCGGGCGGCGTGCTCAACAAGCACTGGAGCTCGCTCGTGTTCGGCGACGGGTTCTGGGCCTTCGTCGACCCGACCGACCCCGACTACGCGTACGCCGAGTACCAGGGCGGGAACCTGTTCCGCGCGCGGAAGTCGACCGGCGAGAACAAGGACATCAAGCCCTCGCCGCGCGAGGGCGAGCCGAAGTACCGCTTCAACTGGAACACCCCGATCCACCTGAGCCCGAACGAGAAGGGCACGATCTACTACGGCGCGCAGTTCCTGTTCCGCTCGAAGGACCGCGGCGAGTCCTGGGAGCGGATCTCGCCCGACCTCACCACCAACGACCCGAAGAAGCAGCGCCAGGAGGAGTCGGGGGGCCTCACGCTCGACAACTCGACCGCCGAGAACCACTGCACCATCTTCGGGATCTCGGAGTCGCCGAAGAACGCGAGCGTCGTCTGGGTGGGGACCGACGACGGCAACGTGCAGGTGACGCGCGACGGCGGCAAGACCTGGACGAACGTGACGGCGGCGGTCGGGCTCAAGGCGCCCACCTGGGTCTCGAGCATCCAGGCCGGCGCGCACGACGAGGCCGTCGCGTACGCGACGTTCGACGGGCACATGACCGGCGACATGGCGCCGCACGTCTACCGGACGAGCGACTTCGGCAGGACGTGGCGGTCGCTGGCCGGCCAGGGCGTCACGGGGTATGCACACGTCGTGAAGGAGGACCCGGTGAACCCGCGGCTGCTGTTCGTGGGCACCGAGCTGGGCCTGTTCGTGTCGGTGGACGGCGGTGCGCAGTGGGGCCAGTTCAAGGGCGGCCTGCCCAACGTGGCCGTGCGCGACCTGGCCATCCATCCGCGCGACCACGACCTGGTGATCGGGACACACGGCCGCGGGATCTACATCCTGGACGACCTCACGCCGCTGCGGAAGGTGACGCCGGAGGTGCTGGCGGCCGAGGCCGCGTTCCTGGACTCGCGGCCGTCGACGATGGCCATTCCGACCTTCGACTTCGGCTTCTCCGGCGACGCGGAGTTCGAAGGGCGCAGCCCGTCGGAGTCCGCCGTGATCACGTACTACCTGAAGAAGCGCCACATGTTCGGGGACCTCAAGTTCGAGATCTCCGACTCCGCCGGCAACCTCCTTTCGACGGTGAACGGCGGCAAGCGGCGCGGCATGAACCGCGTCGAGTGGCCGATGCGCGCGGTGCCGCCGCGCACGCCGCCCGGAGCCGGGCTCATCCCCAACCTGTACGCGTTCCTGGGGCCGCGCGCGCCGGCGGGCGTGTACACCGTCAAGATGATCAAGGGCAAGGACTCCTTCACGACGCAGCTGGAGCTGGTGCCCGACGCGCGCTCGCCCCACGGCGCGGGCGACCGCGCGCTGCAGCGCAAGACCGTCATGGAGCTCTACGCGCTGATGGAGCGCCTGGCCTTCCTGGTGGACGGCATCACGAGCCTGCGCGACCAGGCACGCGCCGCCGCCGACAAGGCGCCCGACCAGCGCAAGCGCCTGACCGCCCTGGCCACCGCCCTCGAGGCACAGCGGACCGCGCTCGTGTCCTCCAAGCAGGGCGAGGGCATCTCGGGCGAGCAGAAGCTGCGCGAGGAGCTGGGCGTGCTCTACGGCAACGTCAACGGCTTCGAGGGACGACCGACGCAGTCGCAGATCTCCCGCATGGGCGTGCTGACCTCGGACCTGCTGGCCGCGGAGAAGAAGCTCGACGCGGTCACCGCCGGCGAGGTGGCCGCGGTCAACAAGGCGCTGACCGCGAAGTCCTTGCCTCCGCTCACCCGGCTGGAGGAGTCGGCCTGGCGGAGGAAGGGCACGAGCTGATTCGCGCGGGCTCGGAGGAGGCGCCGATCGCCGGCGCGCTCAGGCGTACCGCTTCGCGGCGGCGCTGACAGCGGGCGGTTCACGCGCCGCTACGGGTACGCCATTCGCGCGCCTTAGGGCGGCGCCATCGTCGGCCTCAGGTCAACACCGTTAACATTCACGGCATTTTTTCCTTGACGGCGCGCCCCGGGCGGGCGTAGCTTTCGCGCATCGTCCTATACACGTTTCGAACGGAGGGTTCATGCGCCGAGTCCTGGCCCTGGCATCCTTCTGCGTGCTCGCCTTGACGTCCGCCGCGCACGCGCGGTCGGGCGCCGTGTTCATCCACGGCAAGGGCGGCGCCAGCCTCGCCACGCCGAGCGTGGCCCGCGCGTACTGGGGCGAGGACATGCTGCGTGCCTCGACGAAGAACTGGACCGTGCCCTACCTCGTCGCGCACTACGACGGAACCCAGTTCATGTGGGTGGCGGGCAACCAGGTGGCGGACCAGATCCACGCCTGGATGACCGCCAACCAGATCGACGACATCGTGGTCAACACGCACTCGTTCGGCGGCGTCGTCTTCCGCTGGATGCTCTCCAACCCGACCTGGTACTCGAAGTACCAGCCGATCATCGACCGCGTGCGGTGGGTCAACACCATCGCGGGCCCGCACAGGGGCTCGGAGGCGGTGGACCTGGCGGGCACGCTGTCCGGCTCCTGGCTCACCGGCTGGCTGGTCGACCTCGTCGGGCAGAACAACGACTCGACGTCGAACTGCCGGACCGACTGGATGGCCTACTACAACCAGTACTACCTGAACGGCACGTCGGGCCGCCCGCCGCTGCCGCGCACGATGTACACGATCGCCGGCACCGGCCTGTGGAACGACCTGGCCCACGGCGAGGACTACGGGCTGGCCACGCTCTCAGGGGTCGCGGGCATGCCGGGCGAGGACGACGGCATGGTCTCGCAGTACAGCGCGCAGGGCGTCGGCGTCGTCTGGTTCACGACCGCCGCCAACCACCACCACAACCGGCGCAACGACTATCGCAAGATCGGCGACGCGCTGGGCTCGGACTTCTAGGAGGCACCATGAAGGCGATGCGCTTCCTCCTCGTCGCTTCCCTGCTGGCGGCGCTGCCGGCGGCCGCGGCCGACCAGGCTTCCGAGGGCCGGTTCGCGCCGGGCGAGGCCTACGCGCCGCCCGCCGAGCACGCGCCTCCCCGCACGTCCCGCGCGTCCGTGCGCGTGGTCGAGGCGCGCGACGGGCGTGCCGAGGTCGAGGTCCCGGCGCTCGGCGGGCCGCGGCTCGTGATCTGGACGGTCGCCTCGGGCGCGCCGGTCGCCACGTCCCTGCGCGCCCCGGGTGGGCGCGCGCTGGCCGCCGGCGAGAGCCGGTCCGCCGACGGCGGCGTGCGGCGCGTGCCCCTCGACGTCGCGGAGCTGGGCCTGGACCTGCCCGGCGCGCTCGAAGCGCTCGAGGTGCGCAACGCGGAGGCGGGGCCCTATGCGATCGAGATCGATGCCGCCGGCGCCGCGGCCGTCTCGGTGGTGGTGGCCGAGCCCGAGAGCACGCTCGCGCTCACGGCCTGGGCGGGCCCGCTGTCGCACCGCGCCGGCGACGCGGTGGTGCTGGGCGCCACGCTGCGCGACGGACGGCAGCCGGTGAGCGCGCGCGTCACCGCCCGGCTGGCCGGCCCCAGGGGGACCGCCGGCGCGCCCGTCGAGCTGTTCGACGACGGCCGGCACGGCGACGGCGCGGCCGCCGACGGCGCCTACGGTGCGCGACTCGAGGGCGAGGCCGCGGCGCCCGGCTTCTGGAGCGTCCGGTTCGACGCCTCCGGCCAGGACGCCCAGGGCAACGCCTTCGAGCGGACCAGCTCCAGCGGCTTCATGACCGAATCGGGCGCCGCCAGCCTGGGCGAGACGCGCGCGAGCCGGGGCCTGGGTCTGCACGTCGCCACCGTCGCGGACGTCAAGGTGGCGGGCCGCTACCGGCTCGACGTGATCGTCGCGACCCCGCCCGACGCGGACGGGCGCCAGGCCGGGGTGGCCTGGACGCAGGCGCCGCGCACGCTCGCCGTCGGCCGCACGCCGCTGGCGCTCACGATCTCGCCCGAGTCGCTGGGCGACGCGGCCGGCGGCCCGCTGTTCGTCGACGTGCGGCTCGTGGGCCAGGACGCGCCCGGCGTGTCGCGCGCGACGCTCGAGGTCCCGGCGCCGCGCTGATCGCCGCGTCCTGCGCTAGAGTCGGACTCGGGGGCTCGCACCTTGGAGCGCCCATGGTCCCCTTCGTCCTCCTCGCGGCCGCGATCCTGTCGGCGGCCGACTCGAGCGCGGCGGACCCGAGCGCGGCGGTCACCGCGCTCGTCGAGCGCTCCGAGGCGGCCCGCCGCGCCGGCCGTCTCGACGACGCCATCCGCGTTCTCGGAGGAGGCGAGCGGCTCGCCGGCTCGCCGGGCGATCGGCTGCGCGTCCGGCTGCAGCGCTCGCGGTGCGTCTACTATCGCGGCTCGCTGGCCGGCGCATCGCACGATGCCGTCATCGCCGAGCTGAAGCAGATCGCGGGCGAGGCGGGGACCGTGGGCAGCGACTCCCTGCTGGCCGACGCCAAGGACCAGCTCGGCCTCGCGATCTACGCGAGGGACTTCCGCGCGACCGACCAGGCCGAGGCGCGCGCCATCTTCGAGCAGGCCCTGTCCGCACGGCGGGCAGCGGGCGACCGGCGGGCGGTCTCCGAGTCGCTGTTCCACGTCGCGCTCACGTGGGAGAACAAGAAGGACCCGACGCCCGACGAGAAGGCACGCAGCCGCGCGCTCCACCAGGAGGCGCTCAAGGTCGCGGAGGCCGGCGGGTTCGACGTCGAGGCGGCCTACGCGGTGCGCCACCTCGCGGGCCACCAGCAGGACGCGGGCGACCTGGACGGCGCGCTCGCGGGCTTCGAGCGCTCGCTCGCGCTGCGCGAGAAGGCGGGCTACACGATCTACCTGGCTCCCTCCCTGCTGGCGGTGGGCGACGTGTGGAAGGACAAGGGCGACACGGCGAAGGCCCGCGCCTACTTCGAGCGCGCGCGAGCCGAGGCGGACCGCATCGGCGCGGCGCGGTTCCGCCAGATGGCCGACGAGGCGCTCGCGTCGCTCCCGCCCTCCCCGCCCAGGCGGCCCTGAGCCACCGGGCTCATGCCGGTTCCCGGAGTCCGCGTGTACACTCCGCGACGGCAGAGGAGCATCGCGGATGGAACCGGGGCGCCCCGTCTTCTACCGGATCGACAGCACACGGGTCAGCTTCCGCGAGTACGCCTGGGGCGGCGGCCTGCCGGCCGTCCTCCTGGCCATGGTGCTGAAGGCCCTCCGCATCCGCATCCCGAGCGCCACCGACGACCCGAACGTGGAGGCGCTGGGGCCGTTCGAGGTGCCCGCGGACGCGCTGCCGGAGAACGTCCGCCTGCGCTTCGAGCCGCTGGCACGCGAGCTCCAGGAGCTGGGATTCGAGCCCGTCCTCCACCACCGGATCGAAGACGATCTCCACTCCGCGACCACCTGGCTCGTCACCTTCACGCGGCCCGATGGGCGTGCGTGGGCGCGGCTGCACGAGCGCGAGTGGCGGATCAAGACGCCGCCCAGACGCAACCTCTTCGCCGAGATCGTCACCCCCTTCGCGGGAGGGACGTTCGTCTGGTCGCTGTCCTCGAAGCCGGACCTGCTGGCGCCGCCCTCCTGCACGCTGGTGCGGCGGGTGGGAGCGGCGCCCGCCGAGCTGTGGCGCGCCCATGTGGAAGCCGTGGGGCCGCGCGAAGCCGGCGCCGTCCCCGTGACGACGCCGGACGCGCTGCGCGCGAGCGTGAAGCAGCACCACTCGGCGGTGCGCGGCTTCCACCTCAGGCGCGGGGTGTTCGCGGCGATGACCGCGAAAGACCGCGAGGCCGCGGTCGCGACCGCCGCACATCGGCAGGCGGCCGAGTCCGGGGGGTCCTCGTACCCGCAGGTGATGGCCGAGGTCCGCAACCTGGAGCAGCAGAAGTCCAGCTGGACGACCGCGGTGATCCTGCTGCTCGCGTCCTTCGCGCTGTTCGTGGGCGCGGCGGGGACGAGCGAGGCCGGGCGCTTCGGGTTCACGTGGCGGTGGCTGGCCATCCTGGTCCCGATCCTCCTGTTCCACGAGGCCGGCCACTGGGTGGCCATGCGGGTCTTCGGCTATCGCAACCTGCGCATGTTCTTCATTCCCTTCCTGGGCGCGGCCGTGAGCGGACGGCACTACAACGTGCCCGGCTGGAAGAAGGCGATCGTGTCGCTCGCGGGCCCCCTGCCGGGGATCGTGGCCGGCACCCTGCTGGGAGCGCTCGGGCTGCTCCTCCGGCAGCCGCTCATGGTCGAGATCGCCGTGACCGCGCTGATCGTGAACGGCATCAACCTGCTGCCGGTGCTGCCGCTGGACGGAGGATGGGTGGTGCAGGCGATCGCGGCCTCACGCAGCGTGTTGTGGGAGACCGCGTTCCGCGTGTTCGCGGTGGCGGGGCTGCTGGGCCTGGGCCTCCTCTCGCGCGACAGGGTGCTCATGGTGATGGGCGCGCTGATGCTCGTGAGCCTGCCCGCGTCGTACAAGCTGGCCCGCGTCGTGCGCGACCTCCGCCGATCGGACGTCGAGCGCGCCTCCGCCGACGACCAGACCATCCCGCTCACGACCGCCGAGGCCATCATCGGGAAGGTGGCCGAGGCCTTTCCCAGCGCGGCCAACAAGGTCGCCGCGCAGCACACGCTGCACGTGTTCGAGGCGCTCAACGCGCGTCCTCCGGGGGGGCTCGCGTCGGTGGCGCTCGCGATCGTCCAGGGCGGCGCGCTCGTGAGCGCGGGCCTGTTCGCGGTGCTGCTCCTGGTCGGGCAGTCGCGGCTGCCCGGGGGGCTGAGCCTGGGCCAGGCGATGCCGCTGCCCGAGCACCGCCTCGAGCCCGCGCAGATCGACGCCGCACACGTGGAGGGCGCTCCGCCGGCCAGCGCGGCGCCGCACAACACGGTGGTCGCGACGTTCGCCGACCCCGGCCGCGCGGCGGCCGCTTCGGCCGCCGTCCGGGCGAAGCTGCCCGCGGGCGCCGGCGTCCAGCGCTTCGGCGGGACGCTGCTGGTGGCGCTGCCGAAGGCCGACGACGTGGGACGGAAGGACGTGCTGGCGGCCGTGCAGGCCCAGGGTGCCGACGCCTTCGTGGCGACCCCCGACCTGCCGGCCAGCGTCAGCCTCTCCTGCGAGGCCACGACCGCCGAGGCGGCCGCGGCCATCGAGCAGGAGGCGGGCGACTACTTCCTCGCCTCGTCCCTGAAGACGGTGCCTCCGTGGGCCGACGGCGACGTCCGAACGGCAGCGGAGCGCGCGGCACACGACCGGGCCCGCCGCACGTACGCCCGGCTGGTCCGCGCCTCCGTCGAGTCGGGGACCAGTCCCGACGCCCCGGCGTACCTGCAGAAGCTCATGGCCGCCCGCCGCTCGGGCGACGCGGTGGAGACGCAGCGCCTCGTGAACGAGCGGCAGGAGCTTTTCGCCCGCGAGCGCGCGAGCCGGATCGACCGGCTGCGCGCGGAGCCCGGCGTCGATGTCGACGTGGTCGACCGCTACCGCGAGATCGCGGACGATCCGCCCGAGGACCAGCGGCTGGCCAGCGCCATCGGTCCCTACCTGGGCCAGCTCCGCGAGGACGGACCCGACGCGCGCGGCGACGCGTCGGCCATGGGGTTCCTCTCGCGCGAGGAGCGCCGCATCGCGATGCCGTACGTGCGGTTCGCGAGCGCGTTCCACGGCCCGCCCGCGATGGTGCGCTGGCTGCAGGCCAAGGGCTGCGCGGAGTTCCGCTACGGGTTCCAGCCCGGGATGGTGGGCCCCGAGCTCGGCGAGGACGAGGACTGAGGCAACACGTCGGGACGGCGGCACGCGGCCCTCCTCCGCGCGCCGCCGCCCGAGCTCCGGCTACTTGCCGGAGAACTCGATCACGACCTCGCCCTCCGTGAACTTCACGCCCTTCAGGCCCTTGAGCTGCTCGGGCGTGGGCGGGTTGGGCTGGTCGCTCAGGGCCGCGAGCCGCTCGAGGCCGTCCTCCCCCATCTGGTCGAAGTCCATCTCCATCAACGTCACGCTCGAGCCCTGGGCCGGCCAGGGCGAGGTGCTCTTGACGATCTTGCCGTTGACCTCGACCACCGTGGCGATCTTCAGGCCGGCCATCATGCCCTTCATCATGGCCATGGCCTGCTTCTCCTCCTCGGGGCTCGACTTCTTCTCGGCGCCCTTCGCCTCGTCCTTCTTCTCGGCGGGCTTGTCCTTGGGCACAACGACGGTCAGGGTCGAGGTATTCCCGGAGCGCGCCATCTTGAACGTGAGGCGGTCCTCCGCGCTGGCGGTGTCCTTCTCGTCCTTCTCGTTCGGCATCTCGGCCGAGCGGTTGAGCGAGGTCTTCGTGATGTCCTGGAACTTGTAGGTGACCTTCTCCACGCCGTCGGCGCCGTTCTCGGCCGACACGAAGGTGAGCCCCTGCGCGGTGGCCTTCTTCTTGAGCGCGGCCTCGCGGTTGACCTTGGCCTGCGCGCTGGACGAGTTGCCCATGTCCTTCATGGCCGCGGCCATGCCGATCAGCTTGGTCGTGTCGACCACGGTGCCGCTGCCGTCGGCGTTCACCTTGATCGCGCGCTGGCCCTGGATGCAGCCGCCGGCCAGCAGCCCGCCCACCACCACCGCCACCACCGCCCCCGCCCTGCGCATGCTCTCTCCTTGTCTCACGGCCCGGACGGGCCGTGGCTCTTCACACGATGTGAGGAGAAAGGCGGCCGTCTTGCTCACCTGGACGACGTTTTGGCTAGAGCTGGCGGGCGGCGCCCCCCTCCAGCAGCGCGTCGATCTCGTCCGCGGCGAGCCCGGCCTCGGCCAGGACCTCGCGCGTGTGCTCGCCCAGCCGGGGCGCGAGCCGCCGGACGTCGGCGGGAGTGGCCGAAAAGCGTGACGGGTGGGCCGGCAACCGTACCCGCCCCTCGGTGGGATGCTCGGCCAGGCTCCAGAAGCCGGTCGCGCACAGGTGCTCGTCCTCGATCAGGTCCTCCAGACGGCGCAGCGGCACCGCCGGCACGCCCGCCGGCTCCAGCGCCGCCATCCACTCCGCGGTGCTGCGCGTCGCCATCACGCCGGTGAGGGCACGGTACAGGTCGTCGATGTGCGCCAGACGCGAGGGCAGGCTGCGGAAGCGCTCCTGCGCCAGCAGATCGCTGCGACCGGTGACCGCGCAGAACGACCGCCAGTGCTCGTCGAGGTACGGCAGCACGGCCAGGTAGCCGTCCGCCGTGCGCAGCGGCCGGCGCTCCTCACTGAGCAGCCGCGTGTAGCCGACGGGGCCCTCGGCCGGCTCGAACGTCTCGCCCCAGAGGTGCTCGGCCATCACGAACCAGACGAGCGTCTCGAACATGGGCACCTCGATCTCCTGTCCCTCGCCGGTGCGAGCGCGATGGAAGAGCGCGGCGCACACCGAGGAGACCACGGCCAGCGCGGTCGTCTTGTCGGCCATGATGGTGGGCACGTAGCGCGGCACGCCCAGCGCGCCCGCCTGCAGCATCGTCAGCCCCGCGGCGGCCTGGATCGAGTCGTCGTACGCGGGCCGGTCCCGGTACGGGCCCGAGCGCCCGTAGCCGTAGGTGCCGCAGTAGACGATGCCGGGATTCACCGCGCGCACCGACTCGTACTCGAGGCCCAGCCGGCCCAGCGCGGCGGGGCGGTGGTTGTGCACCAGCACGTCCGAGCGCGCCGCGAGACGCAGCGCGGCGGCGCGTCCCTCCGGCCGCGTGAGGTCGAGCACGATGCCGCGCTTGTTGCGGTTGCAGTTGAGGAAGAGCGCGCCCATGCCGGGGCTGCGCGAGGGTCCCACCTGCCGGTTGCTGTCGCCGGTGGGCGGCTCGACCTTGACGACGTCCGCGCCGAGGTCGCCCAGGATCTGGCAGGCCCAGGGCCCGAGCACGACCGTGGCCAGCTCGAGGACGCGCACACCCGCGAGGGGGCCCGGCATCGGTCAGGGCCGCCGCGCCGCGTGTGCGCGCGACGCGGCGATCAGTCGCGTCCGAGCGCCGACAGGCAGCCCACTGCGAGGCCGCGGCTGCGCAGGTCCTCGGAATCCGCGTGCAGGTGCGCGACGCTCGCCACGTACTCTTCGCGGCTCGTGTAGGCGGGAGGGGCGGCCATGATCTGCTGCGTCAGCAACGCGGCCTTCTCGAAACCGGCCAGGAAGTCCTTCTCGCCTCGGCTCACCCCACACCTCCCGGTGCTCGAAGAAGGAGACGTGCAAGTGACGTGCCGGCGGTGTGAGCGTCCTCACCGGTGCCGTGACGCAAGCGGGAAGATCAAGCCCGTCTTCGAGATGGAGCCCGATTCACGGCAAGGCGGCCGCATTTGCTAGCATCCTCTCATGAGATCTGCTCGGGACACGCGACGACAATTGGTAGTCCTCTCGGTGATGGCCATCTCCCTGGCGTGCAGCGAGAGCGGTCTCCAGAACCCCAACCAGCCACCGCCTCCACCTCCCGCGGTCGGCGGTGGAGGCCCCGCGGGCAAGGGGGCCAAGCCCGCGGTCAAGCACCCGCCCGGCAGCGTGACCGTCGGCGTGTACCACGAGGCGACGTTCCTGCTCCGCAACGCGAACGCGGACGGCGAGCCGGAGGTCAAGTTCGAGTACGGCGCCAAGGGCGACTTCCCCGTCGCGGGCGACTGGAACGCGGACGGGACGACCAGCCTGGGCGTCTACCGGCCCGAGAAGGGAGAGTTCTACCTTCGCAACGCCCTGACCTCGGGCACGCCGGACCTGATGCTGGTGTTCGGCGGCAAGGACGACCTGCCGCTCGCGGGCGACTGGGACGGCGACGGGACGTGGTCCGTCGGCGTCTACCGCAAGGCCGACTCGACGTTCATCCTTCGCAACTCCTTCACGCCCGGCCCACCGGACGCGACCGTGCCCTTCGGCGTCGCGGGCGACCTGCCCGTGGTCGGCGACTGGGACGGCAACGGCACGACCACCATCGGCCTCTTCCGCCCGCAGGATGGCAAGTTCTACCTGCGCAACGCCAACAGCACAGGCAACGTGGACGTCGCGGTGCCGCTGGGCAAGGCCGGGGACGTGCCGCTCAGCGGGGACTGGGACGGCAACGGCAGCGTCACCGTGGGCGTCTTCCGTCCGTCCGAAGGCGCGTTCTACCTGCGCAACGCGAACGCGGAGGCACCCGAGCCCGTGCGGGTGGCGTTCGGAGCCGAAGGAGACCTGCCGGTCGTCGGCAACTGGGACGCGAAATAGCGCGGCGAAGCTGCTACCATCGCGCATGCCCGGCGCGCCCGTGCGGCCGTCGCATCCCGGCGCGAGCGAGGCGGCTTCCGCCGACCGCGACCAGGCGCGCCGCCAGGCCGAGGCGCTCCTCCTTCCCTTCGAGCCGCTCGAGCGCATCCCCGACGATCCCGACCTGTGGTCGGCCGTGCCGCTCGAGACGCTCGTGCGGTTCGGCTGCGTCCCCATTCGCCGGGAAGGCGAGCGCCTCGTGCTCGCCTTCGGGGGGCTCGACGATCCGCTGAAGCTCGACGAGCTGGAGTTCCTGCTGTCCCGGCCGATCGAGGCCGTGGTCGCCCCCCGCGCGCGCGTCGAGGAGGTGCTGCGCCGGCACCGCGGCGGCGAGCTGCTGCTGGAGCAGGCCAGCGAGCCGCTGCGCGTGCAGCTGCTGGCGGACGACGAGAGCGAGGCGGTCGACCTGGCGGCGCTGCCCGCCGACAGCCCGATCGTGCGCCTGGTGGACTCGCTGGTGCTGGGCGCCATCGACCGCCGCGCCTCGGACATCCACCTGGAGACGAAGGACCGCGAGGTCCTGGCCAAGTACCGCATCGACGGCGTGCTCTACCCCGCCCTGGAGCCGCTCGACAAGCGGCACCACGAGACGATCGTGAGCCGCATCAAGGTCATGGCCGAGCTGGACATCGCGGAGAAGCGCGTGCCCCAGGACGGCCGCTTCCGCCTGCGCGTGAAGGGGCGCACGATCGACTTCCGCGTGTCCATCATGCCCTCGATCCACGGCGAGGACGCGGTCATCCGCATCCTGGACAAGGAGTCGCTGAACGCGGCCTTCCGCAGCCTGCGCCTCGACGTGCTCGGCTTCGCCGACTCGGACCTGCGCAAGTTCCGCAAGTACGTCACGGAGCCGTACGGGATGGTGGTCGTCACCGGGCCCACGGGCAGCGGCAAGACCACGACGCTCTACGCGGCGCTCTCCGAGATCGCGACGCCGGAGGACAAGATCATCACCATCGAGGACCCGGTCGAGTACCAGATCTCGCTCATCACGCAGGTGCCCGTGAACGAGAAGAAGGGGCTCACCTTCGCGCGCGGCCTGCGGTCCATCCTGCGCCACGACCCCGACAAGATCATGGTGGGCGAGGTGCGCGACTCCGAGACGGCGCAGATCGCGGTGCAGTCCGCGCTCACCGGCCACCTGGTCTTCACGACCGTCCACGCCAACAACGTGTTCGACGTGATCGGGCGCTTCGTGCACATGGGCGTCGAGCCCTACAACTTCGTGTCGGCCATCAACTGCATCCTGGCCCAGCGGCTGGTGCGGGTGCTCTGCGGCGCGTGCAAGCGGCGCAGCGAGGTCTCGTTCGAGCTGCTGCAGGAGTCGGGGCTCGATCCCGACCTCTACCAGGAGCAGGAGTTCCAGGACGCCGAGGGGTGCGACGAGTGCGGCGGCACGGGCTTCGTGGGGCGCACCGCGGTGGGCGAGCTGCTCGACATGTCCGACCGCATCCGCCAGATGGTCCTGGAGCGCCGGCCCACCGCGGAGATCAAGCAGGCCGCGCGCGAGGAGGGGATGACCTCGCTGCGCGACTCGGCGCTCGAGAAGGTGTTCGCGGGCGTGACCACGCTGCGCGAGATCAACAAGGTGACGTTCGTCGCGTGAGGACGCACACGAACCGTGCGCGCCAAATTGTCGTCGGTAGTGTCGTCAAAGGGAGGCGCGAAGGCAGAGCGACCTGAGAGACGAACCAGCGATAAGTCCTTCGCTGCCTTGGTTTCCGGGCCAGCAGACCCCGGCGGACAGTGCTAGCACGGAGCGTGCAGCAACGGAGGGCGCGTGGCGTCCACGGCGCCGCGCTGGCGAAGGGAGGAACGCATGTCGACGAGCCGCCTCGTACGCGACGAGACGCCGGCCGAGTTCTTCCGCGAGCAGCTGGAGAAGGCCCTCGAGCACCAGCGGGTCACCACCTCCACCTTCACCGAGTTCTACCTCGTCAACCTCCTGGCCGGATGCGTGTCCGGCGACCCGCTGCCTCCACCCGATCCCGGCTACGACGAGATGCCGCTGGCCCTCCTCCTCGCGCGCGCCCTGCAGGGGTCGCGGCGCGAGCGTACCCGCATGCTCCGCGCGCTGGGCGACAGCGCGCTGTTCACGTCCGGCTTCTTCGCCGACAGCCTGCAGGGCGGGCTCGTGAACCTCGGCTACTACCGCGACATGGGCGGGCAGGCCTACCTGCGGCTGGCGCGGGACGAGGGCCTGGAGTGGAGCGGCAGCGTGTTCTCCGAGCTGGCCGCGCGGTTCGGCCAGTTCGCGGACGTGCTGTCCGAGGTCGCGGAGTCGAGCCGGCTGGTGGGCGACCGCAGCGTCCTGGCGCTCTACGAGCGGTGGGCGCAGACCGGCAGCCGGCGCGCCGCCGCGCTGCTCGCCGAGCGTGGGATCACGGCGCTGCCGGCCGGCGAGGGGCGCCTGCATTGACCGCGCCGCCCGAAGGGGTCCTGGTCGACGTCCAGCGGCGCCTCGAGGGCTTCTACGGTCTGCCCGCGCAGCCGCCGGTGACGGAGTTCCTGATCCCGCCCGGCGCGACGTCGGAGTACCCGGGCAACGGCAGCCGGACCCTGGTCACCGAGAACGGGGACGGACTCTCGATCGGGGTCCTGCTGGAGCCGGCCGTCCTGGACCGTCTGGCCGAGGGCGATCCCCGCGTCCGCCTGGACGACCGCAACCTGGACGCGTTCTGCACGGCGACCGAGGAGGTGAGCCACTTCGTCTACCTCGTCTTCCGGGCGGGCAGCGACCGCGCGGTCACCGAGCTGGAGCTGGAGCTGCAGGGCGAGGTGGACAAGTACCTGAACGCGGTCCTGCTTCTCTCGCTCCAGAACGAGGGCGCCGTCTCGGGGCGCCTGCGCGAGCTGCTCTTCCGGCGCTACCGGCTGGACGTGAGGGTCTCGGAGGAGCGCGCGTCGCGCTACCGCGCGGCCAGCGAGCTGGCCTACCGCTACTGCGGATGGCTGGAGCACCGGTTCCTGCGCACCGCCCGCCTGGCGGAGCTGCGGGCCCACGGCCGGCGCTTCTACCGGCTGGGCCAGCGGGAGAAGCTGGAGACCATCGCCCGCGTCCACTGAAAACCCCGCCGCCTTTGAGCCACGGGGCAAAGTGTGGCAGAGTCACCCGTCCGCTGACACGCCCGGGTAGTCTGGAACCGGAGAGCTGGAAAGGAGCGCCGGTTGGCCTTGAGGCACGCCGAATACGCCAAGCAAGCCTACGACCGGGTGGCCGGGGACTACGACGACCTGTTCACCCGCCACGTCACGCACGTCAACGCGCGACTGGACCTGGGCCTGGAGCTGCGGCCGGGCCAGCGGGTGGCGGACCTGGCCTGCGGCACGGGCGTGGGCACGGTCGAGATGGCGCGCGCGGTGGCCCCTGGCGAGGTGATCGGGGTCGACTACTCGGAAGGCATGCTGGCCGCGGCGCGAGAGAGGGCCCGCGACGCGGGTGTCCACGTCGGCTTCCGGCACGCGCGGGCGGAGGAGTTCATCGCGCAGGCCGCGCCCGGCAGCTTCGACGTGGTGTCGATGCGGTTCGTGCTGGCCTACCTCGACTGGCGGGCCGTGGTGCCCGGGATGGGCCGCCTGCTGGCACCGGGGGGACGCGTCGGGCTCATCACCAGCCTCTCCGGCAGCATCCCGCAGTTCGCGGAGCTGTACCGCCGCTTCCGCAAGTCGCCGGAGCCGGCCTGGAAGCTCTTCCAGCACACGCGGCGCAACCTCGGCCAGACCTGGCGCATCTACCGCCAGCTCAAGGACACCTACGGCGAGCCGACCTTCATCAGCGTCCCCGACTCGGCCGAGCAGCTGGCGGAGCGCCTGCTGGCCGGCGGCGGCCTGCGGATGGTCGAGACCTGGACCGACACCGTGCGCATCTGGTTCGACTCGGGCCGCGAGGCCGTCGACTGGATGCACGCCTCGGGCTACGTCACGCACTCCTCGCTCCAGCACATCGCGCCGGTGGTGCTCGAGTTCGTGGGCTCGCTGTTCGCCGAGGGGCTCGAAAGCTACCGGCAGCGCCGCGGCATCCCGCTCGACCTCGTCATCGCCGCCGTCGTGGCCGAGAAGCCGCGTCACTAGCGCCGCGCGGGCCGTTCCCGGTCGAGCCCGAGCGTGCCGGGGGTGCCGCGCGGCTGGCGGGCCCGGACCACCGCGACGGCCGTCGCCAGCGCCAGTGCGACCAGCGCGCCCAGGAGCACCGTCTGGCGCGACACGCCCAGCATGTCCATCACGTCGAATCCCATGAGCCCCTCCTTGTCATCCTCTTGGACACCGTCTCCTGCCGCGCGGGTTCACGCCCGCGGCGCGTCCGCTACAATCGTCAGGTCGATGCTGCCCTTCCGGCTGCTCTTCCATCCTGCCTTCACGGTCGACCTGGGACCGCACGTGTTCCCCGCACAGAAGTACCGGCTGGTGCGCGACCGGCTGCTGGAGACCGGGCTCGCGGACCACGGCGACTTCGTCACGCCGCGCCCGGCATCCGACGAGGACGTGCTGCGCGTACACACCTCGGAGTACGTGCGCAAGGTGAAGTCCGGCGACCTCACCGCGCACGAGCGCGCGACGCTGGAGGTGCCGTGGTCGCGAGAGCTCGTGGAGGCCGCCTGGCTGGCCGCGGGCGCGGCGATCGAGGCGGCGCGCCGGGCGCGGGCGGACGGGTGCGCGTTCGCGATCTCGGGCGGCTTCCACCACGCGTTCCCGGACCACGGCGAGGGCTTCTGCCTGGTCCACGACGTGGCGATCGCCACGCGCGCGCTGCGCGCGTCGGGTGAGATCGGGCGAGTGGCGATCGTGGACCTGGACGTGCACCACGGCAACGGCACCGCGGCCATCTTCGCGGGCGATCCCGACACGTTCACCGTCTCGCTGCACCAGGAGCGCAACTACCCCGCCGTCAAGCCGCCCAGCAGCGTCGACGTCGGGCTCGAGGACGGGACGACCGACGCCGACTACCTGGAGGCGCTCGAGCGCGTCCTGCCCCGGGCGCTCGCGGCCGCCCCGGAGCTGCTCTGGTACCTGGCCGGGGCCGATCCCTACGAGCACGACCTGCTGGGGGGCCTGGCGCTCACCGTCGAAGGGCTGCGCGCGCGCGACCGCATGGTCTTCGCGGCCGCGCGGCGCGCCGGGGTCCCGGTCGCCGTCACGCTGGCCGGCGGGTACGCCGAGCGCAGCAGCGACACCGTCACCATCCACGCCAACACCGTCGCGGCGGCTGCCGACCTCTTCCGGTCGGGCGTGGCCTGACGTGCGCGTGCGCATCGGCGTGGACCTGGGCGGCACCAAGATCGAGGCGGTCGCGCTCGGACCCGACGGCCGGGAGCTGCTGCGACGCCGCATCCCCACGCCTCGCGACGCCTACGAAGGGACGCTGGCCGCCATCGCGGGGCTGGTGGAGTCGATCGAGGAGGACGTGGGCTCGCCGGGCGTGGTCGGCGTCGGCATGCCGGGCGCGCTCAGCCGCGTGAGCGGGCTGGTCAAGAACGCGAACTCGGTCTGGCTCAACGGCCGGCCGCTCGCGCAGGACCTGGCGCGGGCGCTGCCGCGGCCGCTGCGCTTCGCCAACGACGCGAACTGCTTCGCGCTCTCGGAGGCGATCGACGGCGCCGCCGCGGGGCACCGCGTCGTGTTCGGCGTGATCCTGGGGACGGGCGTGGGCGGCGGCCTCGCGATCGAGGGACGCGCCTGGGACGGCCTCAACGGCGTCGGGGGCGAGTGGGGCCACAACCCGCTGCCCTGGCCGCGCGACGAGGAGCGCCCGGGGCCACCTTGCTACTGCGGGAAGACGGGCTGCATCGAGACGTTCCTCTCGGGGCCCGGGCTGGCGCGCGACCACGCGCGCGTGACGGGCGAGCGCGCGTCGGCGATGGAGATCGCGGAGCGCGCGTTCGAGGGCGACGCCGTCGCGGAGGAGACGCTGGCCCGCTACGAGGACCGGCTGGCGCGCGGGCTCGCCTCCGTCGTGAACGTGGCCGACCCCGAGGCCATCGTGCTCGGCGGCGGCCTGTCGCAGATCAGCCGGCTCTACGAGCGGGTCCCGGCCCTGCTGCCCCTCTACGTGTTCTCGGACGCGGTCGCGACGCCGGTGCTGGCGCCCCGGCACGGGGACTCGAGCGGCGTGCGCGGCGCCGCGCGGTTGTGGTCGCTGGACGAGATCTAGGAGCGTCCCGTCTTCACCCAGATCGCCACGAGCACGAGCACCGTGCCCAGCGCCAAGAGCGCGACGGCCACCGCCGCGACCCGCGGGCTCCGGAGCGCTCCGCAGCCGGCGCACCCGAAGGCGTAGCGGCCCAGGAGCGTTCCACACGACGGGCATTGCGCGTAGAGGCGCGCCATCGCCGCCAGCTCCGCATGGCCAGGGTGCTCCGGCGGCTGGGGCGCCAGCTGGCGATAGCGGATGGCGGCCATCACGACCGAGAAGGCCGCGAACGCAGCCGGGAAATGCCAGTTGACCCGACCGCCATCGATCAGGCTCACCACCGCGACGAAGGCGGCCAGCCCGACGAGCCCTCCCAGCGTGGACTGAAGGAGGGCCCGACGTCCTCGTCGGGACTCCTCGTCGCTGACGCCGTGCGCGAGGGCGTCGCGCAGCTTCGAGGTGATGGCTGGGTCCCCGGACACGTGTACCTCCTTCAGGCCTGGATCACTTCCGGACGAGCTCCATGAACTTCCGCCGGGCCGCCTGCCGAGCGTCCGGAGAGGACCACCACCACGGTGAGCCCCCTGTTCGGGAAAGGTAGGCCTCGACCTCCGTCCATGTCGACAGGTGCAGCCCCTCGACGAGGTTGCGCGGAAGAAGGCCCCCATCGCGATCGTCGCAACGCCACGCAAGCCACTCATCAGGAGGTGCGTGGAGGCGGTGGAGGTCCCCGAAGCTGAGCGAGTGCCTCGCGTGGTCGGAGAGGAACTCGCGAACCCGACCGAGCAGCTCGGCCATGGCGGAGTCGTTGGCGGCCGCCGCCCAATACGCATCGGCAGCGAACACCGCTTCGGCGGACACCGGCGGGAGGGCCGTCCCGCCGGTCACGTAGTCGTCGGCCAGGACCACACCGGGCTCGACGAGTGTCCAGTAGGCGTGTCGATATCCCGCGTCGACGAATCGCTTGCATGTCTCGCAGCGGAAGTAGAGGTCATTCATGGCGACGCTTCCCGCTTCATGCTGCGGATCACGACCCAGGCACAAGCGACGGCTCCGGCGGCGATTCCCGGAACCACCTGCTCGGTCCACCAGGCGAGGCCCATCTCCAGCGATTCCCAGGCAATGACGGGGTCGATCGACCCCCCGAATGAACGGAACGTATCGATCGCGCGGGAGTACCAGAGCGCCAGCGCAAGCAAGGGCACACCCGCGCAGGACGCCAGGGCCAGGCTCCTCGAGCCCTTCCTGCCGGCGATCGTCAGGACTGCAGGAAGGACCAGACCGGTAGCCCAATAGGGACGCATGTCCGGGAAGCATCGAACGACTGCGGGCTCAGGCAGAACGACCGCGGCAACGGCGGCCAGGGGAAGCAGGAGCACGATGCCGCCGAGGAAGTACGCCCCTGCGAATCGGAGCCAGGTCCAGCGAAGCGTCGATCCCTCGGGTATCGGGTCGAGGATGTCCTCTGTCTTCATCTCAGGCACGCACCTGGCAGGTGAGGGCCATGGTATCCGCAAGCAGACGGAATGGGTCGCGGGCGGGAGGCCAGGGCGTCCCAGTGGTCAGGTGATCGCTTCGTTCGCTTGCGAGTCTGCCGGCGGCGCCTTCACCCTCCGCACCAGCAGCCGCCTCTCGACCGCGAGGAAGTACGCCGGCGCCAGCGCGGCCAGCGCCGCGGCCACGCCGAAGGCCACGCGGAATCCGTAGCGGCCCACCAGCCAGCCGGTCATGACCGAGCCGGTGCCGATGCCGGTGTCGAACGCGGCCAGGATACCGCCGAAC
>JAICEW010000091.1 GCA_025923995.1 Vicinamibacteria bacterium
CATGGCGTCGGGCAGCCAGACGTAGAGCGGGATCTGCGCGCTCTTGCCGCAGGCACCCACGAACAGGAACAGGCCGATCATCGTCAGCGCGCCGCCCCAGGCCCACTCCACCGGCATGTGCGCGGCCTGCGCGGCCACCGCACGGAAGTCCACCGTGCCGAAGGTCGTGAAGATGAGGAAGACGCCGAGCACGAACCCGGCGTCGCCGATGCGGTTCACGATGAACGCCTTCTTGCCCGCGTCGGAGGCGCTCTGCTTCTCGAACCAGAACCCGATCAGCAGGTACGAGCACAGCCCGACGCCCTCCCACCCGATGAAGAGGACCAGGTAGTTGGCCCCCAGCACCAGCGTGAGCATCGCGAACATGAAGAGGTTGAGGTACGACATGTACCGGGCGTACCCCGGGTCGTGCGCCATGTACCCGTCGCCCAGGCCGGGCAGGCGGGACGAGTAGACATGGATGAGCAGGCCCACGAACGTCACCACCAGGACCATCACCGACGACAGCGGGTCGATCTGGTAGGCCCAGTCCACCTGGAACGGCGCCGCCCCGGTCGTGAGCTGCGTGGCGCCGCCGGGGATCCAGGTCCACAGCGTCTGCACGATCGTGCCTTCGGGCGCGCCCTGCGCGGCGACCACCGCGAACGCGGCCACCAGGAACGAGAGCAGCACCGCGCCGCAGGCGACGAGCCCGATCACGAAGGACGGCGGCTCGTGATGCCCGTGGTCGTCATGCCCATGGCCGTGACCGTGCGGGCTCAGCCGGCGCACGCCGACGGTGAAGTTGAAGAGGAAGCCGAGGAGCGGGAACAGCGGGATGAGGAAGAGCAGCCCGGTCATCCGCGATCCGAGGGCATGGGAGTGCGGGGGGAATCTATCGGGAACCTAGCGGGCCGTCAAGACGAGCCGTGGTCGGTCTTTCCCGCCGCGATGTCGAGCGCGTGGACCAGGATGGGCGCCAGGGCCTCGAGGCCGTCGCGGACGCCCGAAGGGCTGCCAGGCAGGTTCACCACGAGGCAGGGACCGATCAGCCCGGCGACGCCTCTCGACAGGGACGCGAGCGGCGTCTCGGTCCGGCCGCGGGCCCGGAGCAGCTCGGCCAGGCCCGGGGCCTCGCGGTCGATGGCGTCGCGCGTGGCCTCGGGCGTCACGTCGCGCGGCGAAAGGCCGGTGCCCCCGGTGGTGACGACGAGGTCCGCGCGGGACGCCGCTTCCCGGAGCAGCCCCTCGATGCGGTCCCGCTCGTCGGGCACCACCAGCGGACCCTCCACGTCGAGCCCCTGGGCCTGCAGGAGGCGCACGGCCTCCGGGCCCGATCGGTCCTCGCGGAGGCCCGAGGCCGCGGAGTCGCTGACCGTGATGACGACCGCGCGCCGGATGGCGGCCACGAGCCCTCCCCACGTTGACGCGTATCGAAGCGGAAACCTATAGTGATGATAGTCGGGCTGGGGGGGCTGGGACAGACCATGACGCTCGCGACAGGCCTCATGACGCTCGCGTTGCTGCAGGCAGGCGACGCGCCGGTCGACAAGACGCTGACGGTCACCGCGGTGGACGAGCGCGGCCAGCCGGTCCAGGGGCTCGTCATCGAGGAGGTGGCGGTCCTCGAGAACGGCGTCGCGCGCGAGGCCAAGCGCTTCGAGCTCGACCAGCGGCCGCTCGACCTGGCGGTGCTGATCGACACCAGCGCGCCGATGGCGTCCCTCTACCGGCTCAACATCCTGGATCCGGTGGTGGCGTTCCTGCGCCGGCTGCCGCCGGGATCGAAGTTCGCGGTCTGGACGACTGGTGACCGGCCCACCAAGGCCGTCGACTACGGCGACGACGTGGCGGTGGCGGAGAGGGTGCTGCGGCGCGTGATTCCCGCCGGGGGCAATACGGTGCTCGACGCGCTGGTGGAGGCCGCACGGGACCTCAAGGAGCACGAGGAGCGGCGCGGCATCGTGCTGGCGGTGACGGGGATGGGCATCGGCTTCTCCGACCGCGACCGGCGGCACGTGGTGGACGCGGCCATGGAGACGGGCCTGCAGTTCCTGGCCGTGCAGTTCGACGAGGCGGGCGACACCGACGTGCGGGCGGGCAGCGAGCAGATCAACCGCCAGGACTACGACTACGTGATGTCCGAGCTGACGCGGCGCTCGGGCGGGCGGCACGAGCGCACCCTGTCGGCCATGGGCGTGCGCGCGTCCCTGGAGAAGATGGAGCCGGAGCTGGCCGCGCGCTACCGGCTGACGTACGCGTCGTCCGGGAAGGACGACAAGCTCGAGGTACAGGTGGCGCGCCCCGGAGTGAAGGTGCGCTGGACGCGTCCTCCCGCCAGGTGACGAACCCGGACACGAACCCATGATGCGACAGTCGACCGCTCTTGCCCTGCTCATCTCGCTCGCGGCGCCCCTGCACGCGCAGGCGCCGCCGACGCCGCCCCCGCGCACCCCGACCTTCGGCGTCGAGATCGAGGTCATCAACCTGACCGTGTCCGTCACGGACAGCCGCAGCCGCTACGTGACCGACCTCAAGAACGACGACTTCGCGGTCTTCGAGGACGGGATCAAGCAGGACCTGTCCATCTTCCGCCACGAGGACATCCCCATCTCGATGGTGCTGGTGCTGGACACCTCGGCGTCGATGGACGAGAAGCTGAGCCAGGCGCAGCAGGCCGCCGTCCGCTTCGTGAAGACGCTGCGGCCGCAGGACAACGCGCAGGTGATGCAGTTCAACGACCGCACCACCGTCCTCCAGGAGTTCACGGCCGAGCACGCGAAGCTCGACGAAGCCATCCGCCGCACCGAGGCCTCCGGCCCCACGGCACTGCACAACGCGCTCTACGTCGCGCTCAAGGACCTGAACAAGCAGAAGAAGGCGGGCGAGCTGCGCCGGCGCGCGATCGTCCTGCTCTCGGACGGCGAGGACACGGCGTCGCTGGTGAACGACGAACAGGTGCTGGAGCTGGCGCGCAAGACCGAGATCGCCATCTACGCGATCAGCCTGCGCCCGAGCCGGGTGCCCGAGCGGAACCGCCAGCAGTTCAGCCAGGCCGTACACCTGCTGACCGCGCTCTCCCGCGAGACCGGCGGCCAGGTCTTCTTCCCCAACTCGCTCTCCGAGCTCGACACGGTGTACGACCGCATCGCGGAGGAGCTGCGCACGCAGTACAGCCTGGGCTACGTCTCGTCCAACTCGCGGCGCGACGGCAAGTGGCGCCGGGTGGTGGTGCGCGCGCCCACGCGCGAGGGCCTCACCATCCGCCACAAGATCGGCTACTACGCGCCGCGGTCGTAGAGCGTCGCCAGCTCCCGCGGCGGCGCGCATTCGAGCGTGAGACGGTCGCCGGTCGCGGGATGGTCCAGCGACAGGCGGTGCGCGTGCAGGCGGTAGCCGGGGTCGCCCGGCAGCGCCGCCTCGGGCAGGGGCAGGCCGCCCGGGCCGTAGAGCGGGTCGCCCACGAGCGGATGGCCCGCGAACGCCAGATGGATGCGGATCTGGTGCGGCCGGCCCGTCTCGATCGAGACCTCCAGCAGCGACGACTCGCCGCGCGCCTCCAGCCGCCGCACGTGCGACACCGCCGGCTTGCCCGCCGGGCTGGCCGCGTGGACCGACGGCAGGCGCGGATGCGGGACGGGCCCGATGGGCACGTCGATCGTGAAGTCCGGCCGCGCGGGCACGCCGCGCGCGAGCGCGCGGTAGACCTTCTCGACGCGCGACGTCCGCCAGTCGGCGGACACGCGCCGCCGCGCCAGCGGCGTCAGCGCGAAGAGCACCAGGCCCGACGTGCCGCGGCCGAGCCGATGCAGCGGGACCGCGTCCGGAGCCGCGAGGTGGACGAGGTGCAGCAGGGTGTGCGTGAGGAACCCGCCGTTGGGGACGGTGGGCAGGCCGCGCGGCTTGGCCACGGCCAGCAGGTGCTCGTCCCGATGGAGGACGGCCCAGCCCAGGGGCACGTCGGGCTCTTCCCAGGGAGGCCGGCGCCAGACGAGCGACTGGCCGGAGCGCAGCACGTCCCCGGGCCGCGCCACCGCGCCCTCGAGGTCCAGCTCGCCGCGCAGCAGGCGCGCGCGCCAGACGGCCTCGTCCGAGTGGCGGTAGCGCCCCACCAGGTAGTCCAGGAGCCCCTGCCCGGCGGCGCCGGGCCCGATGCGCTCGCGGTAGACGAAGCCCTGGTTCATGCCGTCGACGGTCCTTCGACTCGCATCCTACGCCGTGCTAGCCTCGCCCTCTTGCCATGATCTCGCTCGCGCGCGTCAGCAAGCAGTACGGCCGGCAGCTCCTGTTCGTCGACGCGTCCTTCCAGCTCAACCCCGGCGAGAAGGTCGGCCTGGTCGGCCCCAACGGCGCCGGCAAGACGACGCTGTTCCGCATGATCGTGGGCGAGGAGGCGCCCGACGAGGGCGAGGTCTCGGTCCCGCGGAAGCTGACCGTCGGCTACTTCAAGCAGGACGTCGAGGAGATGAAGGGCCGCTCGGTCCTGGACGAGGCCATCGCCGGCAGCGGCCGGCTGGGCGAGCTGCACCACGAGCTGGAGGCGCTGCAGCAGGCCATGTCGGACCCCGAGCGGGCGGACGAGATGGACGCGGTGCTGGCGCGCTTCGGCGCGGTGCAGGAGGAGTACGACCACCTGGGCGGCTACTCGCTGGAGGCCCAGGCGCGCGAGGTCCTGCACGGGCTGGGCTTCGACGACGCGCGCATCGACGGCGACGTGGGCGCGCTCTCCGGGGGCTGGAAGATGCGCGTGGCCATGGCCCGCGTCCTGCTGGGCCGGCCGGACGTGCTGCTGATGGACGAGCCCACGAACCACCTCGACCTGGAGTCGATCCTCTGGCTGGAGTCGTTCCTCAAGTCGCGCTCGGGCGCGCTGCTCATGACCTCGCACGACCGCGACTTCCTGAACCGGCTGGTCACGAAGATCGCCGAGATCGACGAGGGCGAGGTCACGGTCTACTCGGGGAACTACGACTTCTACGAGCGGGAGCGCGTCCTGCGCGAGGCCAACCAGGAGGCCGCCTACGCACGGCAGCAGGCCAAGCTCGCGAAGGAGCAGCGCTTCATCGAGCGCTTCGCCGCGCACGCGGCCAAGGCGGCCCAGGTGCAGAGCCGCGTGAAGGCGCTGGAGAAGATCGAGCGCATCGAGCCGCCGCGGAAGCGCAAGGTGGTGCGCTTCGACTTCCGGAGGCCCCCGCGCTCGGGGGACGAGGTGGCCGTGCTCACCGGCGTGCGCAAGGCGTACGGGCCGCGTGTCGTCCACGAGGGGCTGGACCTCACGATCCGGCGCGGCGAGCGCTTCTGCGTGATGGGCCGCAACGGCGCGGGCAAGACCACGCTGCTCAAGATGGTCGCGGGCGTGCTCGCTCCCGACGCGGGCGAGATCCGCCTGGGCGCCAGCCTCAGGCTCGGGTACTTCGCGCAGGCCGCGCTGGACGTGCTGGACGCGGACCTCACGGTGTCCGAGCAGATGCAGAAGGACTTCCCGCAGGACGGGATCGGCGCCCTGCGGAGCCTGCTGGGCGCGTTCCAGTTCTCGGGGGACGACGTGGACAAGCGGATCCGGTCGCTCTCGGGCGGAGAGCGCTCGCGCCTGGCCATGGCGCGCATGCTCTACGACCCGCCGAACTTCCTGGTCCTGGACGAGCCCACCAACCACCTCGACCTGGCCACGAAGGAGATGCTGGTGGAGGCGCTCACGGGCTTCGAAGGCACCATGCTCTTCGTCTCGCACGACCGCGCCTTCCTGCGCGGCCTGAGCAACCGCGTGCTGGAGCTGGGCGGCGAGAGCGGCACCGACTCGCACGCGCACCTCTACACGGGCTCGTACGCCGAGTACGTCGCGCGCACGGGCCACGAGGCGCCCGGCGTCCACGCCTAGGCCGTCAGTCGACGCGGAAGGTCCGCTCCACCCCGTTGACGCGCACGACGTAGGTCCCGGCCGGGAAGGCACCCTCCAGCGTCACCTGCTGCTCGACCGGCGTGACGACGTCCAGGCAGGGACGCTCGCGCTCGTTGTCGCGCGTGGTCGTGATCGTCACCGTGATGGTGTTGTCGGAACGGCTCTGCGAGGTCTCGCCCAGCAGCTCGCAGCTGTCGCGGAGATGACCCTTCACCGACGCCCGGACCTGCACCGGAGCGGATTCCAGGACGCTCACTTCGACGCTCTCCACCGCGAGACGGTCGGCCTCCTCGGCGGCCGTGGGCGACTCGCAGGCGAGCAGCGGCAGCGCCGCCACCACGGCGAGGGCCACCCTGCGAACGGCGGACGCCATCGTCATGCCGGGCCTCAGAAGGCCAGGTACACGCTCACGTGCGGCCGGTACCCGTAGCCGTAGACCGGCGGCGGATACAGCGGCGCCGGGTAGACCGGGTAGTACGGGGGGGCGTACCGATATCGGGGGTAGTAGCCGTACGGGTAGGCGTAGGCTCCCCCGTAGTGCGGCCGGTAGTAGCCGTACCCGGGCGCGTAGCCCTTCCCGTAGTAGCCACCGTTGTAGCCGCCACGATACCCGTGTCCGCAGGAGCGCGAATGACGATGGCCCGCCTCGGCGGAAGCGGGCAGGGCGAGCGCCGCGGCGAGAGTGAGCGCCCCGGCCGCGGCCAGTGTGCGAAGGGTCATGGGACGACCTCCGTCAAAGGTCCTGACGATGCGGAGGCAAGGAGCATACCAGGCGGGGAGAGCGCCGGTATGGAGGATTTGTAAGGGCTTCCGCCCGCCGGCCGTTCACCGGGGGGGACAGCGGCTGTCTCCAGCTCAGTCCACCCAGATGCGGACGCTCGAGTCGGCGTCCTTGATCTCGACCAGGTCCTGGCCGGAGTCGAGCTGGGCCAGCACCTCGGACAGCCGGAGGCGGCATCCCTGGTGCCGGCGACCACAGCTCCAGTCGAAGGGCACGTGGTCGTCCAGGTCGCGCACGAGCCCGAGCGGCAGGTTGATCTTGACCTTCGAGCCGCCCTTCTCCTCGATCCGCACCCGGAACCAGCGCCCCTGGTCGGGGCGGCGCGCTTGCGGGGCGGCCTCGTCCTTCTCGACCGCCCGCTTGACGACGGCCAGGTCGTCCTCGGCCGTGTCGCCCGCGGGCTGCGCCTGCGCGGCCGCCGCCCCCATCCATGCGCACGCGACGAACGCCGCCAGCTTCAACATCGCGTCCCTCCCGCTCGTCACTCGAGCCAGACCTTCACCACCGAGCCGTCTTCGCCCTTGATCTCGACGATCTCGGACGGCCCGAGCTGCTTGAGCTTCCGCCAGAAGTTCTCCGCGTCGTAGCCCTTCTTCTTGAGCTCGCTGCGCGCCTCGTCGGGCAGGCTCTCGAACAGGATGTCGGCCAGCGCCACCGGCACGTTGATGGAGACTTCCGGCTTGTCGTGTCCCTTCTCGAACACGCGGAGGCGCAGCCACTTGGCGGCGACCGCGGGGCCGGCGCGCGGTGGATCGGCCAGGGCCGGCGCGGGAGCCTGCGAGAGCGACTTGGGGTCGAGCCTCATCAGGATGATGCGCGCGCGGTCGAGCAGGTCGTCGTCCGTCTCCCTGGCCAGGATCTCCTGCAGGACCGGCACCGCGCGCTTGCTGGTGGGCGCGCCCAGGCCCCCCAGCTGGAGCGCGGCGAAGTAGCGGACGGCCTTGTTCGCGTCGGTCAGCCCCCCGTGCAGCACGTTCACGTACTCGGTCTGCCCCGCCCGATAGAGCTGGGCCGCCAGCCCGATGCGGCTGGTGCGCGCCTCGTCCACCAGGCTGCGGTCGCCGGGCTTCCGGGCCAGGAACGTGCCGTACTCCTTGAAGGCGCGCTCGCGCTCGCCCAGCTTCTCGCTCGAGCGGGCGATCCAGTAGGCGGCCGTGTCGGCATCCGCTCCCTGCGCGCTGGCCAGGATCGCGGTCCAGGCCTGCCGCGCCTCCGCGTACTTGCGGTCGAGCGTCAGCGCCTTGGCCGCGCGCACGCGCTCGACGTCCTGCGCGGACACGCCCGCCGCGGAGCCGAGGAGCCACGCCAGCGCGAGCAGCCGCCTGCTCAACCGCGCAGCTCCCTGGTCACCAGGTCGATCTTCATCAGCACGTGCCGCCGCTCCATCTGCCTGTGGATCGCCTCCAGCGACTCCGCGCGCACGCACGCGGGCAGCGCCGCCACCTCGCGCAGCAGCCCCTCCACGTCGTCGAGCAGCGGCTGCGCGCTCGCCACCTCGTCGCCGCCCAGCTCGACCATGAGCGCCCGCCGCTCCAGCAGCTCGCGGCTGCGGCGGGCCTCCTCGCCGACGTCGATGCGGCCGTGGTCCTTCTCGCAGTCCGCGGGATGCGCGGACACGTTGACCAGCAGGTCCTGCGCCTCGTCCAGGTAGCGCGCCGCGCTGTCCCGGGCCAGGCGGCGCTCCATGCGCGCCAGCATCTCGTCGGGGACCGGCTTCTCCGTCACCACCGGCCGATCGAGCAAGGGCAGGATCGCGACCGCGAGCGCGGCCGCGGCCAGTCCGGCGGCGGCCAGGCCCCAGCGGAACGGGCGCGGCGCCGGCGCCTCGTCCAGGCGCGCCAGCACGCGTGTCTTCAGGAACTCGATCGCCACCGGCGGCTCCGCGGCCCGCGCCGGGTCACGGTCGAGGAGGTCGAGCGCGCGCCGCGACGCCTCGAGGTCGGCCCGGCAGGCGCCGCAGGACGCGAGGTGGGCCTGGACCGCGGCCTCCTCGTGCGGATCGAGCGCGCCCGCCGCCAGCAGGGAGACGCGCGCGCGCCAGCGGCCGTGGAAGAGCGTCATGCCGTCGCGCTCCCCAGCCGCTCGCGCAGGCGCGCGATCGCGCGGTGCAGGCTGCTCTTCACGGTGCCCAGGCTCATGCCCAGCGTGTCCGCGATCTCGGGCAGGCTGCGCTCGTCGTAGTGGCGCAGCACGAAGATGGCCCGCTGGCGCTCGGGCAGCGACTGGAGGGCGGCCGCGATGCGCTGGCCCACCTCGCGCCCCGAGGCCTCGCTCTCGGGCGAGGGATCGGCCGCGCGCCAGCGGTCGTCATGGTCGGTCGTCGCCTCGGGCATGGGCGCCTCGGACCGCTGACGCCGGCGGCGCCGGCGATAGATGTCGATCGAGTGGTTGACCGCGATGCGCGACAGCCAGGGCGCCACCTCCGACACCGGGTCCCAGCGCGCGGCCGCCTGATACGCCTTCACGAAGGTCTCCTGCACCGCGTCCATCGCTTCATCCACGTCGCGCAGGTAGGAGAGGGCGATGCGGAAGAGCCGCCGGTGGTGCCGCTCCATGAGCGGTCCCAGCGCGTCCCGTTCCCCGCGCGCCAGCCGCTGCATGAGCTCGCGATCCGATGGCTCGTTCACTCCCCCGCGTCTTTCCTGTCGCTCGCACCGGGCCCTACCTGAGCCAGACCATCACCTGCTCGCCGCTCGCTTCCTCCACCTCGATCAAGGTGCCCAGCGCGGAGCGCTCCAGGTCCTCGAAGGAGACGCGGCCGCGGAGCGCGTGCAGGGCACGTTCGGCGCCGTCCACGGAATCGGCGTCCAGGTCGACCTCGTCCCAGCCCGACTCCTTCTCGATGCGGCGGGCGATCCACATCGGCACCGAGACGCGGACCAGCTCGCGGTCACCCGGATCGTAGACCAGGACCTGTACCGACCGGGCCGGGCCCTTCCGGCCCGCCAGCGACTCCACCTCCGCGCGCGCCTCGCGGAAGGCCGGCTCCGGGTCCGTCACCTCGCTCACGTCCACGAAGCAGCCCGTCGCCAGCACCGCGCCCAGCCCCAGACCCGCCAGCCGTCCACGCATCGCCATCTCCCGCCTCCAAGGACACCAGGGCCCGATCCGATAACGACCGCGCCGGGCCAGTGGTTCCCGACCTTGCCTCGCCCGGTGGGCCCGCCTATGATGGGCTTCCGAACCTGTTGAGGGAGTGGAGCTTGGAGCGAAGCAGGGACCCCATGCTGGACTTCGCCGCGAAGGACTCGTGGCGCATCTTCCGCATCATGGGCGAGTTCGTCGAGGGCTTCGAGACCCTCTCGATGATCAAGGGCGTCACCATCTTCGGGTCGGCGCGCTCGCAGCCGGGCTCGAAGGACTACGAAGCGGCGGAAGCCATGGGCCGGGCCCTGGCCCAGGCCGGGTATGCGGTGATCACCGGAGGCGGCCCCGGCGACATGGAAGCCGCCAACAAAGGCGCCCTGGAGGCGGGCGGGGAGTCGGTCGGCCTGGCCATCGAGCTGCCGTACGAGCTGCGACCCAACCCCTACCTCACGCGCACGCTGTCGTTCCGCTACTTCTTCGTGCGCAAGGTCATGTTCGTGAAGTACTCGCGCGCGTTCGTCATCATGCCCGGCGGCTTCGGCACGCTCGACGAGATGTTCGAGGCGGTGACGCTGGTGCAGACCCGGAAGGTCAAGCCGTTCCCGGTGATCCTGGTCGGCGACGACGGCTACTGGGACGGCCTCATCGACTGGATCGGCACCACGATGGTGAAGCGGGGCAAGGTGCGGCCCGACGAGGTGAAGATCATCCAGCGCGCGCGCACGCCGCAGGAGGTCATCAAGATCCTCAAGCAGCAGCCGCGCGTGCCGCCCCGGGACAAGACGGGGCGGTCCCGCGCGGGCCGGCAGGTTCCCTAGCGAGAAACGAGAGGTCCATGGCCTACAACGTGACCCTGATCCCCGGCGACGGCATCGGCCCCGAGGTGGTCGCGGCCGCGGTGCGCGTGCTGAGCGCGACCGGCGTCGAGTTCCAGTGGCAGACCGAGGTGGCGGGGGCCGGCGCCATCGGCGAGCACGGGACCGCGCTGCCCGACCGCGTGCTGGAGTCGGTACGGAAGAACAAGGTCGCGCTCAAGGGCCCCACCGAGACGCCCGTCGGCACCGGCCACCGCTCGGTGAACGTGGAGCTGCGCAAGCGGCTCGACCTCTACGCGAACCTGCGCCCCGTGCAGACGCTGCCCGGCGTCAAGAGCCGCTACGACGGCGTCGACCTGATCGTCGTGCGCGAGAACACCGAGGACCTCTACAGCGGCCTCGAGCACGTCGTGGTGCCCGGCGTCGTGGAGTCGCTCAAGATCATCACCGAGAAGGCCTCGACGCGCATCGCGCGCTACGCGTTCGACTACGCGCGCACGCACGGGCGCAAGCGCATCACCGCGGTGCACAAGGCCAACATCATGAAGCTGTCGGACGGGCTGTTCCTCGACTGCTGCCGCGCGGTCGCCAAGGGCTACCCGGAGGTGACGTACGACGAGATGATCGTCGACAACACCTGCATGCAGCTGGTCCTGGACCCGACGCGCTTCGACATGCTGCTGCTGGAGAACCTCTACGGCGACATCGTGTCCGACCTGTGCGCCGGCTTCATCGGCGGGCTGGGCATGGCGCCCGGCGCCAACATCGGCGACGAGGCGGCGCTGTTCGAGGCCGTGCACGGCAGCGCGCCCGACATCGCCGGCAAGAACCTGGCGAACCCGATGGCGCTCATCCTGTCGGGGGCGTTGATGCTCGACCACATGGGCGAGCACGAAGCGGCCGACCGCGTGCGCAACGCCGTCCACGCCGTCCTGCGCGAGGGCCAGAAGCTGACCAGGGACCTGGGCGGCTCCGCGGGCACGACCGAGATCGCGGAGGCCATCGCCGCGAAGGTCTGACGCGATCGGCGGAGCGAAATCGCCCCGCCCCGCGTCCAAAGATCGACCGCGTCCCCGTCACCTTCCGCGCGGGACCCGGTAGAGGTGCTGGGGAGGCCGCTCACGGCGTTTGCGGCACCTCGGGTATTCTCGAAACGACCATGGTTCAGGCGAACGAGCGGTTCTGGCGACGCCAGGCCCGCCGGCTGGCGCGCCGGGCCGGCTTCGGGTTCTGGTTCGCACGCTGGGCTCCCGCGACCGCGGTAGCGGTGGGTGTCGCGGCCCCGGTGCTGCTGCTGTCGCGCCGATCGGGGGCGTCCGCGGCGTTCGGGTACGGCCTGCTGGGGGCGATCGCCCTCCTCGCGGTCGGTGCCGCCGTCCTGACACGCCGCGCACGGCTGCGCGAGCGCGACGGCCTGGTCTGGCTGGAGGCGCGGCTGGGCCTGCACAACCGGCTCTCGGCCGCGGCCGAAGGCGTCGGCGAGTGGCCCGATCCCGACCGGTACGCGCCGGTCTTCGCCTGGCGGGGCCTGCGCGGCGCGACGCCCGTCGCGTTCGGCGCGGCGCTGCTGGCGGCCGCGGCGTTGGTGCCGCTGACGACGCCCGTGGCCGAGGCGACGCTCCCCGTCGAGACGCCGGTCAGCTGGCGGCAGACCGACGAGTGGATCAAGAGCCTCAAGGAGGCGCAGGTCACCCAGCCCGAGTCGCTGCAGGCGTTCGAGGAGCGCCTGGACCGGCTGCGCGCGGAGCCGGCCCGCCGCTGGTACGGCGAGAACGGCCTGGAAGCGGCGGACAGCCTGCGCGACCAGCTCCGCTCCGAGGTCCGCTCGCTCGCGACCGACCTGGACTCGGCGGCGGATGCGCTCGAGGGCGGGTCCGGCGCGGGCGCACCGGCCGACACGGACCGGCGGCGCCTGGACGCGGCCGCGCGCGGGCTCTCGTCGCGTTCGCTGCGCCTGCGATCCGACCTCCTCCAGAAGCTGCGCGACGCGGGCAAGGCGCCGAACGGGCTCCCGCCCGCCGAGAGCGGGTCGCTGGCGCGCGCGCTGCGCGAGAACGCGGGCTTCTGCCGGATGTCGCTGCGCGAGTGCCGCGAGGGCGACACGGACTGCCTGCGGGTGGCGGCGCGCCGGCCCGGACGCGGCGGCGTCGAGCGCGGACCCGGTCCCGCGCCGCTGACGCTCGATCCCGAGGCCTCGAAGCAGGAACCCGGCCGGCTGGAAGGGGTGTCCAACCCCGACATGCGGCAGGCGGCGCTGGGTGACGTGGTCGAGACCACGATCGGTCCGCATCGGGTGTCGCCGGCCCCAAGAGGAGTCACCGCGGGCGGAAGGGCGGCCGCCGGCGCGGGCGGCGAGGCGGTCTCCAAGGGCACGCTCACCCCGGAGGAGCGCCGGATCCTCGCGCGCTACTTCCAGTGACCGCCGCGCACGCGTCGCGGGCGGAGGTGGACGAGGCGGCGGCCCACCTCGCTCGACTGCGCTCCGCGCTGTCGGACGTGCTGCTCGGGCAGGACGCGCTGCTGGACCTGGTCGTGATCGGGATCCTGTCGCGGGGCCACCTGCTGCTCGAGGGCCTGCCCGGCCTCGGCAAGACGACGCTCGTGAAGGCGCTGGGCAAGGCGCTGGGGCTGGTGGTGCGCCGCATCCAGTTCACGCCGGACCTGCTGCCTGGCGACATCACCGGCAACCCGGTGCTCCAGGAGCAGGACGGCCGCCGCACCTTCGTCTTCCATCCGGGCCCGCTCTTCGGGAACCTGGTCCTGGCCGACGAGATCAACCGCGCGTCGCCCAAGACGCAGTCGGCGCTGCTGGAGGCGATGCAGGAGCAGCGGGCGACGGTGCTGGGCGAGGAGCACGCGCTGCCCGACCCGTTCTTCGTCCTGGCGACGCAGAACCCGATCGAGCTGGAAGGGACCTATCCGCTGCCGGAGGCGCAGCTGGACCGCTTCCTGTTCAAGCTCGACGTCCCGCGCAACCCGGTCGCGGTGCTGGAGCGGATCGTCAGCGAGCGCGCGATCGGCCGCGACCCGGAGGTACCGGTGGTGCTGTCGGCGGACGCGCTGGTCCGCCTCATCGACGTGGCGGGACGCGTGTTCGTCCCGAAGGTGGTCGCGGCCTACATCGCGCGGCTGGTGGACGCGACGCACCCGGGACAGTCGGCGGCCGCTGGCGGCGTCCGCTACGGCGCGAGCCCCAGGGCCGCCCTCGCGCTGGCCGCGGGCGCGCGGTCACGCGCGCTGCTCGAGGGCCGCCTGAACGCGAGCTTCGAGGACGTGAAGGCGCTCGCGCCCGCGGTGCTCCAGCACCGGCTGGGGCTGGACTACGCGGCGCGGCTTTCGGGACAGACGCCCGCGGCGGTGGTGGCGGCGCTGCTCGACGAGGTCGCGCCGCACGACCGGCCCCTTCCCGCCTCGCTCGAGGGCGCGCCACGCTGAAGCGGCCGCCCGCGGCGGCGGTGGCCGCGCTCGTGCTGCTCGCGAGCCGCGCCGGCGCCGGGACGCTCGCCACTCCGCCACTGGACGCGGGCAGCCGCATCGGCCTCAGCCTGCGGACGCCGTTCGAAGACGGCACGCCGCCCGGGGCCTGCACGGTCGAGATCACGATCCGCAACGACAGCCTGCGCGCGGGCGTCTGGGAGGCGGCGTTCGAGACGCGGAGCGCCTACGGTGCGCTGCAGCGGACCCGGCAGGCGATGCCGGTGGAGGCCCGGACCACGCGCACGTTCCTCCTGGTCGGCCTCATGGACGCGACCGGCTGGAGCTACTCCACGCTGCAGCTCGGCGGGCCCGGCGTGGCGCCCCAGCCGCTGGCCGTGTGCGATCGCACGTGGCGCGTGCCGTCCGGCGGCTCCCTCCCCAAGCCATCGGCTCCGTTCGCGATCAGCCAGTCGCTCGCGACGGGCATCTGGGATGCGCTCGAGCAGTGGCTGGGCGAGCACTCGAAGACACGAGCGGGCATGCGCTTCGATCCGGCGGGGCTTCCCGCCGATGCACGCGCGTACGCCGGGCTCCTGCTCGTCTTCATGCGGCAGGACGAGTGGACCGCCCTGCCGGCCGGCACGCGCGAGGCCCTGCAGGACTGGATCTCCCTCGGGGGACGGCTGTGTCTCCTCGGTCCCGAGGCCTCGGAGACGCGGATGGGCTTCGGCCTGGTCTCGAGGGTGCCGCTGCCCTCCGGCGCGCTGGCCTATCCGCGGGAGATCGCGACGCGCGTGATCGAGACACGCGGCGGCGAGCTGGACCTCGCGATGTACCAGGCGTACGGCCCCTGGAGCCTGCCGGGGCTGATGGCCGACCCGGAGCCGCCCCGCGCGCTGATCCTCGGGTTCCTGCTCGCGGTCGCGCTCGTGAGCGGCCCGCTCAACCTGTTCTGGTTCGCGCGCGGACGCTGGCGCCATCGGGTGTACTGGACGACGCCGCTCCTTTCGGCCGCCGCGGCGCTGGCCCTGGGGGCGTTCATCCTGGCCAAGGACGGCACGGGGGGCGCCGGGGTGCGCTGGACGGTCGTGGCCGTGCGGCCGGACGCGCACCGGGCCGCCGTCGTCCAGGAGCAGGTGGCGCGCACGGGCCTGCTGTTCGGCAGCCTCTTCCGCAGCCCGGACCCGCTGCGCGTCGTTCCGCTCGTCCTCGAGCGCGACTGGTTCCAGCGCGGCCTCGCCACGGGAACGCGGGAGACCGCCGGCGACGCCTGGAGCGGGTGGTTCCGCAGCCGGACGCTGGAGACCCACTACCTCGAGACCGTGCGGCCCACGCGCGCGCGGGTGGAGGTCACGCCCGGCACGCCGCCGCAGGTGGTCTCCTCGCTCGAGGGCGTGCTGGAGCGCCTCTACGTCGTGGACGCGAACGGCGGCGTGTGGGGCGCGAGCTCGGTGCCGGCCGGCCGGCGCGTCACGCTGCAGAGCGCGGATGACTACGACGCCTGGTTCGCGGACATCCTGGCCAACGGCGGGCCGGCCGGCAAACGGCGGCTGGCGGTCCTGCAGCGGGTGCCCGGCTACTTCTACGCGAGCGCGCCCGGGGCCGCCGCCATCGAGACGCTCCCCGCCATCCGCTGGAGGCAGACGCACCTGCTGTACGCGGGGCCGGTCGAGGCGCTGCCGTGACGCCGATGGTCGAGGTGGAGGGCCTGGTGCGCCGCTTCGGCAAGCTCGAAGCGGTGCGCGGCATCTCGTTCTCGATCGCGCCGGGCCAGGCGCTCGGCTTCGTCGGCCCCAACGGAGCGGGCAAGACGACGACGCTGCGCACGATGGCGACGCTCGACACCCCCACCCAGGGCCACGTGCGCATCTGCGGGCACGACACGCTCGAGGAGCCGGAGGCGGCGCGGCGGCGTATCGGCTGGATGCCGGACACCACCGGCGCCTACCCGCACATGACCGCCTCGGAGTACCTCGACTTCTTCGCCCGGGCCCACGGGTTCCGGGGCGAGGAGCGGCGGCGGCGGGTCGCCGAGGTCGTCGAGTTCACGGAGACGGGCGACCTGCTGGACCGCGAGATGAAGACGCTCTCGAAGGGCATGGGGCAGCGCCTCTGCCTGGCCCGCGCGCTAATCCACGACCCCGACGTGCTGCTGCTCGACGAGCCGGCCGCCGGGCTCGATCCCAAGGCCCGCGTGGAGTTCAAGCGGCTGGTGCGGCTGCTGGCGGCGGAGGGCAAGACGCTCCTGGTCAGCTCGCACATCCTGAGCGAGCTCGAGGAGACGTGCGACTCGCTGCTGTTCATCGTCGAAGGGCGCGTCGTGCACCACGGCTCGGCGGCCGCGCTCAAGACCGCCACCGACGCCGGCGTGGTCGTCGCGGTGCAGGTGATGGGCGAGCCGGACGCGCTGCGCGCGTTCGCGCGGTCGAACCCGGGCGTCGAGGTGATGGACGCGATCGCGCACGGCCTGCGCCTGCGCTTCGAGTCGGGCGAGCCGGACTTCCTGGCCGAGATGCTGGGGCGGATGGTGCGTGACGGGATCCGCGTCGTGGACTTCCGCCGCGAGGAGCGCCGCCTGGAGGACGCCTTCATCGACGTGCTGCGCGCGACGGGGACGAGATGAAGGTGCGCGAGGCCAGCGACCGGCTGAGCCCCATCATCGTGAAGGAGCTGCGCCAGGGCGTGCGCGGCCACCTGTTCACGGGAGCGTTCCTGCTCCAGCAGCTGCTGCTGGTCGGCATCGCCAGCCTGGGGCTCGCGCTGGACACCAACCCCGGCAGCCGCGAGTTCTTCAGCTTCGTCTTCTGGGTGTTCGTCACCATCCCGCTCGTGCTCATCCTTCCGCTGGGGGCCGCCGTCTCCATCTCGGGCGAGCTGAGCGCCAATACGCTCGAGCCGGTGCTGCTGACGCGGCTCACGCCCTGGCGGCTGGTGGCCGGCAAGTGGGCGGCCACCGCCAGCCAGGCGCTGGTGCTCGCGACCGCGGCGCTGCCCTTCGTGCTGGTGCGCTACTACCTGGGCGCGGTCGAGATCGTGCAGGACCTGCTCTTCCTGGGCGCGTACGTGTGCTGCTCGCTGCTGCTCGCGAGCGTGGCGGTCGCCATCTCGCCCGCGCGCCTGTCGGCGCTGTTCCGCTGGGTGCTGATGGCGGTCCTGTGCCTGCTGCTGGGCGTGAGCTTCATGATGACCGCGGGACGTGCCGCGTACTGGCGGGTGGTCTACTCCCACGTGCCCGGCGCGGGCGTCGACCCCTGGGCGGGGCTGCTGGGCTTCATGGCCGTGTCCCTGATCGCCGTCCTGGCCGCGCTCGAGGCGTCCGCGCTCCAGGTGGCGCCGGCCGCTTCCGCGCGCCCCCTGCGCCTGCGGATGCTCGCGCTGCTGGCCCTGGCCGCGGCGGCGTGGATCGGCGTCCTGCCGACGGACGAGTACCGGGCGATGGCGATCGTGTGGGCCCTGGGCCTGGCCGGAGCCGTCGCGGTGGCCGGGGTGTGCGAGCCCGCGCACCCGATCCGCTCGCGCTACGCACCGTTCTTCCGGCGGCGCCTGCTCGTCCCGCTCGGCTGGTTCCTGGCCCCCGGCTGGCCGGCGGGCGTGGGGTTCGTGCTGCTCGTCGCTTCGCTGGCGGCGGTGGCCGCCCTTCCGTTCGGAGGGCTGGGCATGGCGCTCCTCGTCATGGGCGGGCTGGCCGGCACCCTGCTGCTGCCGGTGGTGGTCTGGCGCACACTGTTCCGCCGTGTCCCCGCCCTGGCCGACAACCCACGGTACGGGCCCAGCTTCCCGATGTACCTGCTGGTCACGCTCGCCTCGGCCGCGCTCTCGATCATCGCGCCCCTCGGAATGAACCAGGCGTCTCCGGCGCTGTGGACGGTCGGCTGCATCGTCCTGCCCCTCTGCCCGGCCGCCTTCGCGGCCGGGCGCCTGGGCTGGTACGGCAGCTATGGCGACGGAGCGGGCACGACCGTGCCGCTCTACGCGGACGTGATCTTCACCGCCGTGGTGTCCGCCGTCCTGGCGGCGGCCGTGTGGCACACCGTCCGGGCCTGGCGCGAGATCGGCCGGCTGGTGCGACAGCCGCCACCCGCATGATCACGTGGCCCGATGCCGGGCGGATGCGCGAGATCCGCGCCCGCGCGCGCCGGGCCGCCGAGGGGTTGCGCCTCCCGCTGGGCCGCCGGACGTGGTCCGGCCCCGTGGGCGGCTGGTCGGGATCGGGCCGCGGGACATCCCTCGAGTTCCAGGACCATCGCGAGTACGCGCCTGGCGACGACCCGCGGCACATCAACTGGCAGGCCTACGCGCGCAGCGACGCCTACACCATGAAGATGTTCCGCGAGGAGGTGAGCCCGGTGGCCGACGTCCTCCTCGACGCGTCCGCCTCGATGTTCCTGGGCGACGCCAAGCGCGACCGCGGGCTGGAGGCGTTCTGTTTCGCCGCCGCCAGCGCGCAGGCGGCCGGCGCGGCCCTGCGGACGTGGGCGGCGAACGGGGCGGGCTTCCGCGCGCTGGACCCCGCCTGGGTCGCGCCGCCCGAGCTTCCGGCGGACCCGCCGCTGCGCGTGCCGGCCGTGGCGGCCGTCCCCTTGCGTCCCGGCGGGCTGCGCGTGCTCGTCTCCGACTGCCTCTTCCCGGAGGCGCCCGAGGACCTGCTGCGCGCGCTGGTGGCGAGGAAGGGCCGCGCCGTGCTGCTCGTGCCCTTCGCGGCGAGCGAGGCGCGGCCGCGCTGGAGCGGCGAGACGGAGTTCGTGGACTGCGAGACGGGCGAGCTGCGGCGCCAGCGCGTGGACGCCGCGATGCTGCAGCGCTACGACGAGGCGTACCGGCGGCACTTCGAGGGATGGCGCGCCGCCTGCGTGCGGTGGGGCGTGGGCTTCGCCCGCCTCACCTGCGAGGCGGAGCTGCAGGACGTGCTGCGCCGCGAGGCGCTGCCCGCGGGCGCGGTGGAGCCCTGCCGATGACCTTCGCCTACCCCGCGGGCGCCTGGGCCCTGCTGGGGCTGCTCGCGGTCCTGGCCATCCATCTCCTGCGCCGCCGTCCGCGGCGCGAGACGATCGCGACCGTCTTCCTGCTGGACTCCGCGATCCTGGCCAGCCCCGGAGGCCGGCGCCTGGAGCGCGTGCGCCACTCGGTGTCGCTGTGGCTCCAGCTCGCGGCCGCCGCGCTGCTGGCCTGGCTGCTGATGGGCCCGCGACAGCTGCGCGAGGACACGGTCCAGAAGGTGGCGGTGGTGCTCGACAGCACCGCCTCGCTGGGCCCCTTCCGCACGCGTGCGGAAGCGGCGCTGTCGCGCCGGGTGGCGCGCCTGCGCGCGCGGGCGATGCGCACCGAGTGGGTGCTGCTCGAGAGCGGCCAGCACGGCCCGCCCCTCTACGTCGGGGCGGACGCGGCGGCGCTCCTGCATGCGGCGCGCGCGTGGGATCCGCGCTGGCCCGGGCACGACCTGCGTCCGACGCTGGACCAGGCGCGCGAGACCGTCGGCGCGTCCGGCCTGGTGCTGCTCGTCACCGACCACGACGTCGCCGTGCCGGCGGGCGTCGAGCGGCTCGCGGTGGGCGAGCCGCTCGAGACCGTGGGGTTCGCTGGCGCGCGCGTGGAGCCCGACGGGACCTGGACGGCCGTGGTGCGCAACCCCGGGCGCGCCGCGGCCGAGCGGTCGTGGACGGTCGACGTCGACGGACGCGCCACGCCGGGCGGCTCGCTGGCGCGGGCCGCGGGAGAGGTGCGCGTGCTGTCTGGTCCGTTCCCGCCCGCAGCGCATGCTATGACGCTCTCCCTCTACGGCGACCGCTTCACGCTCGTCGACCGCCTGCCGCTCGTGCGGCCACGCCCCAAGCCGCTTCGCGTCCGCGTCGCCCCCGAGGCGCAGGCGCTTCCGCTGGTGCCGCGCCTGCTCGCGACGCTCGACTCGGTCACCAGCGAGGAGCCGGCCGACCTCGCGATCGTGGCGGTCCCGGCCGGCGCGCGGCCGGCCGCTTCCGGCCCGCTGGTCGTGCTGCGATCGGGAACGGGCGGACGCCTCCTCGGAGCCGCGGCG
>JAICEW010000092.1 GCA_025923995.1 Vicinamibacteria bacterium
GGCAGCGCGATCGCGGCCGCCAGCGCCAGGGTCAGGGCGGGCTTCATGGTCATGGCTCCCTCTTGTCGTGACTTTGCGCGGCCCGAGACCTCGCCCCCCAGGCGGACCGCGAGTTGACCGTTAGTACGGCGCGGCGCGCGCGGGTGTTCCCCGCCCGGCGCATCCACGTTCGTGAACATCGCCCGCGTCAGCGCGGGCGGTACGTCAGCGGCGTGTCGAAGCTGAAGCCGGCCACGGGATCGATCGACACCGACTTGCCGGCCAGCGATCCGTATCCACCGTCGTGGACGACAGTGATCGAGCCCGACTGCCCCGCGGCGCCGGCGACGGTCCCGACGTTGACCGTGGCCACGGAGTGCGCGGACAGCGCGAGGGCGCGCGAGTCGAGCAGTGCCCCGGCCGGGCTCCAGAAGTGCGCGGTCGCGTTCACCGGCGCGCTGCTCGCGTTCTGCAGCAGGACGATCGTGACCTGCCCGCCGCTCGCGTTGAAGCGCTCGATGCGCCCGGTCGTCTCGTACGCGCGCACGCGGTAGACGTCGTCCGGCCCGCAGTCGGTGGCGCAGCCCGCGCTCGACACGCGCACGTATCCGTCCTGCGGCAGCCCCGTCGCGTTCGTCCAGCGCAGGACGCGCGCCGGCCCGGTGCCGGACGGGCTCGAGGACTGGAGGACCGTCGTCAGGTCGGGGCCGACCCTCTGGACCAGCGGGCCCGACCCGGGGCCGACGTCGCCCGACGCGCCGTCCACCACGACCTCCCAGGACGAGCGGCCCGGCTGGTGCACGAGGAACAGGTCCGCGCTCCCCTCCAGCGTGTCGCGCCGGTCCGTGCCGTGGCCGAGCGACTGCAGCGCGATCGACGCGCCGTCGTCGTCCTGGATCGTGGCCGGGACGGTGGACGCCGCCGGCGTCGCGTCCACGACCGGACCCAGCGCCAGGTAGAACGTCTCGTTCGGCTCGTCCAGCACGTCGCCCACCACCGGCACGTTCACGCTCTGGCCGGTCGTCCCGCTCGGCAGGGTGACGACGCCGGACGCGAGCTGGTAGTCCTGGCCCACGCTGGCGGTCCCGTCGACGGTGGAGTACGCGACCGTGACCGTCTGCACGCTCGCCGACGACAGCGAGAGCGTGAAGGCTGCCTGGGTCGTGCCCGCGTTGCCTTCCTGGACCGACGGCGAGGAGACGGTCAGCGTGGGCCCGTCGTCGTCGTCGATCACGACCTGGCCCTGCGCGTCCGCCAGGGTCGCGTTCTGCGCGCCCAGGAAGTTGAAGACGAACAGCTCGTCCGTCTCGTCCTGGGCGTCGCCGACGAAGGACGCCGGGACCGACGCGGAGGCCGCGCCCGGCGGGAACGTGAGCGTGCCCGAGGCGCTCGCGTAGTCGACGGGCGCGGTGGCGGTGCCGTCGAGGGTCGCGTAGGTGACCGTCACCTGCTTGCCGCTGGCCGCGGACAGATTGGCGGTCAGCGTGCACGACCCGCCCGCGCCCGTCCCTTCCGGGGCCGTGCAGTCGGCGGCGGACACGCTGGGCGCCGCGTCGTCGTCGAGGATGGTGGCGGTGGCGGTCGCGCTGCCACCCAGCGTGGCGTTCAGCGGGCTCGACAGCACGACGGTCAGCGTCTCCTCGTCCTCGTCGAGCGCGTCCTCCACGACGTCGAGCGGGATGGCGCCCGACGTCGTCCCGGGAGGGAACGTGACGACGCCGGAGGCCGCCGCGTAGTCGGCCGGCGCGACGGCGGTGCCGCTGACCGTCTGGAACGCCACCGTGACGGGCAACGTGTTCGGCTCGGAGAGCGCGATCGGCCAGGAGACGGGAGGCTGCTGGGCACCTGTCCCTTCGGTCGGCGAGATGTTCGCGACGGAGACGATCGGGGCGGCCTCGAAGGCGCCCGCGTCGCAGGCGGCCCCCTGCGGGCGCGCCACTCCGCGCTGGTCGGTGGCCGGCGGCGGACAGCCGCTGGTGACCCGGTTGCGGGCGGGGCTCCCCGGCAGGAGCGCGCGGGTCTGCGTGGGACCGCCGTTGCTGGCCAGCGGGCCCAGCAGCGGGTCGCCGATGGCGATCACCGCGGTGCAGTTGGGGTCGTTGGGATCCCCCGGGTTGGCGTGCGTCGGGAACTGCAGGTTCCCGCCACCGTCCAGGAGCTGGCTCGAGCAGTTGTGCGCGATGTTCCAGGGGTTGCCGCCGTTCGCCGCCGTGTTGTGCGCCACGATCGTGCCGCGCAGGGTGGTGGCGCTGCCGCCGCCCATCCCACCCGTGATGCCGCCGCCCACCCAGTCGGCGTGGTTGTTGGCGATCGTCGTGTGGGAGATGGTCGCGGTGGTGGACGCGTTGATCAGGATGGCGCCGCCGAGCCCCGAGCTGCCGTTGTTGGGCGCGATGCCCGTCGCGGCGTTGCCGGTGAACGTGCTGTTGCTGATGCTGGTCGGCGAGGCCTGGAGCAGCCAGATGGCGCCGCCCTGCCCCCGCGTCGTGTTGCCCGCGAAGGTGCTGCGCGTGATGGTGAGCGCGCCGTTCTGGTGGTAGATGGCCCCGCCGTTCTGCTGGGTGCTGTTGCCCTCGAAGGTCGTGTCCTCGATGGTCATGCCGGTGCCGCCGGCGTAGAGGTACGTGTGGATGGCGCCCGCGGTGCGCGACGCCACGTTCCCCCGGAACACGCTGGTGCGGATCACGAGCTGTCCGCCGCCGGAGCCGTCGATGTAGATGGCCCCGCCCACGCCCCCGAACTGCCCCGCGATCGGGTTCGTGCTGTTGTCCTCGAACAGCGTGCCCTCGATCGTGAAGCGGGCCTGCAGGTTCCCGATGGCGCCGCCGTTGCCGCCGCGGTTGCCGCTGAAGCGGCTGTTGCGGATCGTGACGATGCCGCCCTGCGCGTAGAGGGCGCCGCCGCCCACGTCGTTGCCGGCCTGGTCGCAGACGTTGTCGTGGAACACCACGTTCTCGATCACGACCGTGGTGACGAAGTCCTGGTACGCGAGCCGGATGGCGCCGCCGAAGTCGGGCGCGCGCCCGTTGCGCATCGTGAGGTTGCGGAACGTCAGCGTGAAGGATGCGAACTGGTAGGTGGTGCGGAACAGCCGCGTGGCGCCCAGCCCGTCCAGCGTGACGTTCTGGCCGACGCCGTCGATGGTGGTGGTCGTCGTGAGCGTCTTGGTCGACGTGATGGGGATGACGACGGGGCCGCCGCCGCAGCTGAACGTGACGGAGCCGCCGCCCGACAGCGCGGCGTTCAAGGCCGCCTCGGTGCAACTGGCGGGCGTCCCGTTGCCGACGACGCCGGCCGCTCGTGCCGTTTGGGCGGCGCCGAGCGCCAGCAGGACCGCACAGGCGTGTCGCACGCCGGGGGAGAGACTCACTCGGGACCTCCGCGGTCAAGCCGGCGCGTGAAGGGTAACCGCAGTGAGTCCCCACAAAAAACCCGGAGGGTGCGCTTCCGCACGCACCCTCCGGGCCTGCATGCCACCTGGGGAAAGGGAAACGACTGACTGCTGTCCTACAAACGCACCGCGTCCTTCAACCGGACGGTCCACTGGGAACCGGCCGGGATCTCGATATCCTTGCCGCGCGTGACCAGCACCGCGCCCGTTCCGGCGGCGCCGCCGAGGATCGCGCCCTTCGCGAAGCCTTCGCCGCCGTCCTTGATGGCGCCGATGATCGCGCCCGCCGCCGCCGCGCCGCCCACGATCTTGGCGTCGCGGCCGTGGTCGTCCGGCGCCTCGGCCGAGATCGGGCTCGCCTCGAGCTCGCTCGTGCGCCCGCGCACGACGATGCGGTCGAAGTCGACGGCGACCATGGCGCGTCCCTTCACGCGCCCGGACTTCTTCACCTCGACCACCCGGCCCTTCAGCACCGTCCCGCCGGGCAGCGTGATCCGGCCGCCGTCGTCGGTCGCGCTCTCGACGCGCGCGGTGACGGGGTCGCCCTCACGGCTGGTCGCCGACGACAGGGCCGTCTCCAGCCGCAGCTTGAGCTCGGTGCCTTCCGCGAGCCGGAGGCTCTCGACCGGCTCCGGGCGGACGGGACGCGCTTCCGGTGCAGGCTCCGAAGGCGTGACGGGCTCCGCGGGCTCGACGGCGCGCGGCTCGAGCGCCACGGGCGCGGGGCGCGTCGCGGGACGCGCGGCCTGGGCGCGTCGCACCGGCGCCGGACGGGGCGCGCTCACCGCTGGCGCGGGCGCCGGCTCCACCGGCGCGGGCTCGAGGACCTGCGGCGACGGGCTGGGCGTGAGCTGGGCCTCCAGCTCCGCGACCCGGCGCTCCAGCTCCTCGGTGCGGTCCTTCTCGGCCGCGCGCTGGGTCTGGCACCCGGCCAGGAGCGCGGCGGACGCGAGCACGACCAAAGAAGACGTGTGTGAACGAAGCATGAAAACCCTCCCCAGTCCCCTGAGGAAGCAACCGCCGTGCCAGACACATCCTGGCCGCGGCTCGGTCCGGATGTATTGTGCAGCCTTAGTGTTGGCGAAATGCCGCGTCAGCGCAGTGACACGGATCACCAGGCTCTCAGGACGCCGCGGTGTCCTCGCGGCGTGACGCCGCCTCCGCGATGAGGCGGTTGTTGTCGCCGAGCACGCGGTACTCGCGGTACAGCGCCAGCACGCAGGTGAGGAGGGTCGCCCACGCCAGCGCGATGTGGACGACGCGCGGCACCGCGCGCGTGTGGGCGGCGGCGCCCATCATGAAGTTGATCACCACCAGCAGCAGCGCCGACGTCATCACCGGGAACACGCGCGCCTTCATGGCCACGGTGCGCTTGCGGAAGGAGTCCCCCCAGCCGCGGGCCTTCTCCATGTCCTTCATCTCCACGCCGGTGGCGAGCAGGAAGAACATCACGAAGGAGTGGCCCATCACCAGCAGGAACGTGCTGCCCAGCGACCACAGGAAGTGCTGGCGCATCCAGGCGGCGCCGGGCGGGCCCAGATAGCCCAGCACGGTCGTCGCCAGCAGGCTCAGGGTCCCCAGCAGCACGAGCGTCAGCAGCGCGATGGCCATCTCAGAACAGGTCGACCGTCCGCCTCTCCGAGGCGGCGCCGCGGGGCTGTCAACCGGGGCGGGAGACGGGGACGCCGTCTCCCGCGGTGAAGAGCGGGCCCGCCACACCGAGGCGCCGAGCGGCCTCCTCGAGCGCCTCGCGCTGGAACGCCTCGACAGCCGCCTCGATCGCGCCACCCTGCCCCACCTGGAAGAGCGTGGGCACCACCGTCAGCTCGAGGGCGGACGCCAGGGGGTACGGCGCGGGCTCCAGGACCACGGGCACGTCCAGCCCCAGGCGGCCCGTCAGCTCGCGAGCGGCGTCGGGCTCGTCCTGGAGCACGACCAGGACCGTGCCGGTCCCGCGCCGACGGTGCAGCCGGTCCACGAACGGCAGCGTGAACCGCGTGGTGTCGCACCCGGAGTGGCCGACGAGCACCACGGCTGGACCGTCCGCCCACGCCTGCGCGAGCGGGTGCGGGTGGCCGGACGGATCGGGGAGCGTGAGCGACGGCAGGGCGGCGGGCGGCACTGCGCTCAGGCGTCCACGAAGTCCACGCGCACCCCGCGCGGGATGACTCCGGCCGCGTGGCCGCGGTCGAGCAGGGTCTGGACCGCCTCGCGCCCGCGCGGGCCGCAGTCCACGGTCATGTCGTTGACCCACATGCCGACGAAGCGGTCGGCGACGGACGGGTCCATGCCGCGCGCGAAGCCGAGCGCGTACTGCAGTGCATCCGTGCGGTGCGCGAGCGAGTAGCGGACCGTGTCGCGCACCAGGCGCGTGAGCCGCGCCATCAGGTCCGGTCCCAGGTCGCGGCGCACCGCGTTGCCGCCCAGCGGGAGCGGGAGCCCCGTCTCCCCCTTCCACCACGCGCCCAGGTCCAACACCTTGCGCAGCCCCTGCCCGCCGTAGGTCAGCTGTCCCTCGTGGATCACGAGGCCGAGGTCGGCGCGGCCCTCGCGCACCTCGTCCAGGATGCGATCGAACGGCACCACGTACGTGCGCGTGCCGGGCGCGAAGAGCTTGAGCGCCAGGAAGGCCGACGTGCGCTCGCCGGGGACCGCGACGCGCCGGGTCGAAACCTCCGCCGGGTCGAGGTCCTGACGGGCCACCAGCAACGGGCCGTAGCCGTCGCCGATGCTGCCGCCGCACGGCATGAGCGCGTAGCGGTCGGCCACGTAGGGATACGCGTGGAACGAGATGGCCGTGACCTCGTGCCGGCCTGCCTCGGCCGCGCGGTTGAGGCTCTCGATGTCCTGCAGGACGTGGTCGACCTGGAGCCCGTCCGTCTCCACGTGTCCCTTGGCCAGCCCGTAGAACATGAACGCGTCGTCGCTGTCCGGGCTGTGCGCGAGCGAGATCCTCATGCCTGCACCGCCGCGGGAGCGCGCAGCGCGTGCAGCCGCTCCGCCAGGTCCGGCGCCCACTCCTCGAGGGGTCGCGTCACGTCGGCCACGCGCAGGTCGTCCCGGCCCCGCGCCCGCAGCAGCGCCGCCCGCACGTCCGGCGCCGGCTCCCGGGTCTCGCCGGACGGCCGGTTGACGACGACCGCGTCGGCGCGCGCAATGAGCGCGTCGCTCGTGGCCTTCCAGCGCTCCGGCTTCAGGAACGGGTGCGCCACGAACAGCAACAGGTCGGGTGCCGCCACGTCCACGATCGTCGATCCCTCCATCACCACCAGCCCCCCCGCCATCGCCGCCACCCGCGACCACGCCGTCCGCACCGCCGACGCGCGGCTGATGGCCCAGATCACCCGCGAGGCGCCCGCGGCGCCCAGCCGTGCGGTGTCCGTGCCGGGCTCGTCCAGCACGCGAGCGTCCTCCACGATCCGGAAGGGGACGTCGATGTCGCACACCACGCAGGGCGTCCCGCGCGGGCAACGCTCGAAGACGTCCTCGGTGGTCGTGAACTTCACCGCCGCCGCGGAGGAGGCCGGCAACGACCGCAGCAGGCTCACCGCCAGGGACGTCTTCCCCGCGCGGCTGGCCGCGCCGGATACGGACACCAGCGCCACGGCGCCTCCTCATCGGCCATCTTATTTTGATTCGGCCACCGCCGCCACGCGCGCGGCCGGAACGCCGTTGCGGAGGCTCGTATAATCCCGCGGGCGCATCGGCACGAACCGCGCCCCTTAAGGAGCCCTCCTGAACTCCGAGCACGCGATCCGCCTCACAGGCGTGCGCAAGGCCTTCGCCGGCCACGTGGCCGTGCACGACCTCTCGCTGGCCATCCCGCGCGGCAGCGTCTTCGGCCTGCTGGGGCCCAACGGCGCCGGCAAGACCACCACGCTGCGCATGGTCATGGACGTGCTCCGGCCCGACGAGGGACGGATCGAGATCCTCGACCGCGCGGCGGACCGCGCCGGGCGCGACCGCATCGGCTACATGCCCGAGGAGCGCGGGCTCTACCCGCGGATGATCGTCGAGGACCAGCTCATGTTCTTCGCCGAGATCAAGGGCGTGGGCCGGCGCGAGGCCGCCCGCCGGCTGGACGGCTGGCTGGAGCGGCTGGCCCTGCGCGACTGGCGCCGGCACCGGCTGCTGGAGCTGTCGAAGGGGATGCAGCAGAAGGTGCAGTTCATCGCGACCGTGCTGCACGACCCCGACGTCCTGATCCTGGACGAGCCGCTGTCCGGCCTCGATCCGGTGGCGGCGGACCTCATGCGCGGCGTGCTGGTGGACCTGCGCCGCCAGGGCAAGACGCTGGTGCTGTCGAGCCACCAGATGGAGACGGTCGAGCGCCTGTGCGACGCCATCGCGCTCATCCACCGCGGCCACAAGGTGCTGGACGGCAGCGTGGCCGACGTGAAGCGGCGGTACGGAGCCAACACGCTGGTGCTCTCGTACGAGGGCGACGGGGCCTTCCTCTCGGCGCTGCCCGGCGTCGAGCGGGTGGCCGACTTCGGGCGCTACGTCGAGGTGCGCATGGCCGACGGGGCCGACCCCCAGGCCATCCTGCGCGAAGCCGCCGGGCGCCTGCGCGTGAGCCGGTTCGAGGTAGTCGAGCCCAGCCTGCACGACATCTTCGTGCAGGAGGTCACGGCGCGCGGCGAGGCGCCTTCGGCGGAGGAGGTCGCGTGAAGCGGCTCCTGCGCGTCGCCCGGCGGGAGTACGTGGAGCGCGTGCGGTCCAAGGCGTTCGTGATCGGCACCGTGCTCGGCCCGATCCTGCTCGCCGGCGCCATGCTGGGGCCGGGGATGCTGATGGCGAAGCAGCGCGGCAAGCCGCTGCGCGTCGCGGTGCTGGACCATGCCGGCGAGCTGGGCGAGCCCGTCACGCGCGCGCTGGCCTCGCGCCGCGCCGACGGCCAGCTCCGCTTCGACGTCGCTCCGCTCGTCCCCGGCGCGGACGGCGCGTCGGCCGCGCTCGTGGAGCGCGTGCGCCGGGGCGACCTGGACGGCTTCGTGGAGCTGAAGGGCGACGCGCCCGCCGCGGCCGCCGAGTACCACGGCCGGAACGTGAGCAACATCATGGACCTCCAGCTCATCGAGCAGGCGGTCAAGGAGGCCGTGCTGGACGAGCGCCTGGCCGGCGCCGGCCTGCCGCGGGACAACGTGCGGGCGCTCACGAAGCCGCCCGAGTTCAAGACGTTCCAGATCACTGCGCAGGGCGCCCGCGAGGACCGGCGGGAGGCGTTCTTCGTCTCGATCCTGATGCTGACGCTGCTGTACACCTCTCTCGCCATGTGGGGCACCGCCATCATGAACGGCGTCCTGGAGGAGAAGACCAGCCGCGTGGTGGAGGTCGTGGTGTCCTCCGTGTCCACCCGCCAGCTCTTCGGCGGCAAGCTGCTGGGCGTCGGCGCCGCCGGGCTGACCCAGTTCCTGACCTGGGCGGCGACCATGGTGCTGATCAGCGCCTACGGCTCCGCCCTCATCGGGGGCGGGATCCCCGCGCTCGACGCGAGCGTGGTCGCGGCCTTCGTCCTGTACTTCGTGCTGGGCTACTTCCTCTACGGCGCGCTGTTCGCCGGCCTGGGCGCGTCGCTCAGCAGCCAGCAGGAGGCGCAGAGCCTCACGTTCCTCGTCATGTTCCCGCTGATCCTCGGCTTCGCCATGTTCCCCGTGGTGCTGACCAACCCGGAGGGAGGGCTGGCCATCGGGCTCTCGCTCGTCCCCTTCTTCACGCCGCTGCTGATGTTCGGCCGCATCAGCGCGGTCACGCCGCCGGCCTGGCAGATCGCGCTTTCCGTCGTGCTGATGGTCGCGAGCATCGCCCTGGCCGTGTCGGCGGCCGCGCGCATCTACCGCGTGGGGATCCTGATGTACGGCAAGCGGCCCACGTTCCGGGAGCTGTCGAAGTGGCTGAGGCAGCCCTGAGCTACCGGCCCGCCCTCCGTGCACGGCGGCGGCGTGCCACGCCCGAGGGTATGCCCGCCGGGGCGCGGAACGCCCGGAGCTCTGACTCGAACCCGGCGACGATCGACTCCGGGTCCGGCACCAGCCCCTCGTCGGTCGAGACGCCGATCGTGACCTGGCCCGCATAGCTGAGGATGCTGACTCCGACGCCCATGCGCGCCGACTGGGGGACCCAGAACATCAGCGAGTCCACGCGGCGGCCGCACAGGTAGACGGGCCAGCGCGGCCCGACCACGTTCGTCATGACGGCGGTCGACTTGGAACCGAGCAGGTTCAGCAGGAAGTCCGCGACGCGCCGCGGTGCCCGCCCCAGCGCGCCCAGCAGCTGGAACGCGACGAGCGCCTCCTGCGATTGCTTGAGCGCCAGCATGCGCTCGTGGACGAGACGGAGGCGCTCCTTCCGCCAACGCACGCCCACCGGCAGCGCCACCTGGACCAGGCCGAAGCGGTTTCCCAGCTCGTCGGCCTGCTCGGGGGGCCGCAGGTTCACGGGGACTGTCGCGTGGATCTCCAGTCCGCCGGGGCGCGTTCCCCGGGACGCGAGATATCGCCTGAGGCCGCCGGCCACGGCGGCGAGCAGCACGTCGTTCACGGTGGCGCCCGACGGCTGGCCGATGCGCTTGACCTCGTCCAGGGGGATGGGCCGCGACCAGGCGGCCCGCTTCGACACCCCCAGCGGACCGCGCAAAGGCGTGGCGGGATCGCAGGGCCGCCGGATCAGGTCGTAGAGGATGCCGGCGCCGTCCGCCAGGGACCCTGCGAACGCGGCGACCTCGGACGGATGGCGGATGTTGTCGAGCCCGCTCTGCACCAGCCTGCCCGCCTGGAGGCCCCCTCGCAGCAGCCCCGCGATGACCGCGCCGGCATGGTCGGTGAGCCAGCCCACGTGCTCGGCGAACCGTCTGGGCAGGACCGGCGGAGGATGCGTCTCGAACCACGGAACGCGGTCCGTCATCGACAGGAGCAGGTGGCCCAGGGCCAGCCCGTCGCCGATGCAATGGTGCAGCCGCATGAGCACGGTCGACCCGCGGTCGGCGTGCTCGATCAGGTGGCACTGCCAGAGGGGCTTGGTGAAGTCCAGGGGGGTGCTCATGAGGTCGCTCACGACCTCCCGGAGCGCCTTCTTCCCCCCCGGCCGCGGGAGCGCCATGCGATGAACGTGCGTCCGCAGATCGAAATGGGGGTCGCTGGCCCACGACGCGCTCGTCCCGTTTTCGCGGACGCGGTGCCGCATGCGAGGGAAGCGGTCGATCACGCGCTCGCGAAGCGTCTCGCGCAGGTCGTCGACGTCGAGCGGCCCGTCGAGCAGGAACAGGCCGGTGACCATCATGAGGTTGGTGCGCTGCTCCATGTGGAGCCAGGCCGTGTCCACGGCCCCGAGCGGAGTGCCGTGGTGGACGGAATCGGGCATCGTTCTCCTGCGCCTCTGGTGGGTCGAGCCCCCCGTGAAGCCCAGCAGCGATCGTGCCAGCCGCCGTCGCGCCCGGAGCCGGGAGACGAGCATCACGAGGCCACTTGGCGCGATGATTGGGAGCCGGGCCGGGAGTGGCGCGCGCAATTCCTTCGCGGCGGCACCGGTTCGGGAGCCGGTTCTGCAGCGCCGACGGGGAGGTCCTCGTGGAAGAGAGTCATCGCAAGAAGCTGGCGATCCTGGTGGGGGGCGGGCCCGCGCCCGGCATCAACAGCGTGATCGGCGCCGCGACCATCCGGGCCGCCCTGGAAGGCGTCGAGGTGCTCGGGATCCAGGACGGCTTCGAGTGGATCATGAAGGGCAACATCGAGCACGTGCACCCGCTCACGATCGAGTCGGTGAGCCGCATCCACTTCCGCGGCGGGTCGTTCATCGGCATCTCGCGGGCCAACCCCACCAGCGACGCCCATCGGCTGGAGGAGACCGTCCTCTCGCTGCTCCGGCTCAACGTGTCCCGGCTGATCACGATCGGAGGGGACGACACCGCCTACTCGGCGCTGCGCCTGGCGCAGCAGTCGGCGGGCCGGATCGCCGTGGTGCACGTGCCGAAGACCATCGACAACGACCTCAACCTGCCGCCCTGGGTCGACACCTTCGGCTTCCAGACCGCGCGGCACTTCGGCGTCGACATCGTGAAGAACATCATGGTGGACGCGCACACCACGTCACGGTGGTACTTCGTGATCGCGATGGGACGCAAGGCGGGGCACCTCGCGCTGGGGATCGGCAAGGCGGCCGGGGCCACGCTCACGCTGATCCCGGAGGAGTTCACGGCCCAGCAGATCGGGCTCAAGACGCTGGTCGACACGCTGGTGGGTGCCATCGTCAAGCGCCAGGCCTACGGTCGGCGCGACGGCGTCGCCATCCTGGCCGAGGGCCTCGTGCTCGGCCTCGACCCCAAGGACCTGGCGGCGCTCGACACGCTGGAGCGGGACGCCCACGGCAACGTGCGCATCGACGAGGTCAACATCGGCGAGGTCCTGAAGCAGGCGGTGCAGAAGCGGCTCAAGGAGCTGGGCCTCAAGGCCACGATCGTGGCCAAGAACATCGGCTACGAGCTGCGCTGCGCCGATCCCATCCCGTTCGACATGGAGTACACGCGCGACCTGGGCTACTGCGCCGTGAAGTACCTGCTGGAGGGCGGTAGCGGCGTGATGATCTCCATGCAGGGGGGGCACTTCGAGCCGATCCTCCTGGCCGACCTGCTCGACGCCGAGACGGGCCGGGCCAAGATCCGCATGGTCGACGTGTCGTCGACCCGCTACGCGATCGCGCGGCGCTACATGATCCGGCTGCGGCGGGACGACTTCGAAGACGCCCACGAGCTGGCGCGGTTCGCCGCCACCGCGCACATGAGCCTCAAGGAGTTCCGCGACCAGTTCGAGTACCTGATCCGGGAGGAGCCCCCGCCGCTCTACTTGAAGACGCTGCCGGTCGCGGGCGTCGACGTGCCCTAGCAGGGTCGCCCCTTCGGGCGGCCGCTCCGACCGGACGCTGCGGCGATCGAGTGCGGGCTGCAGCTGGCGGCCAGCGTGCGGGGGCCCGGGTCCCGTGAGCCAAACGAGCCATGGATCATCGGAGGCCGACGACCCACGTTCGTGGGGGGCGCGCGTGTGCGTGCCGAGGAGGTGAACCATGGCACCAGGAACAGCGACCATGACTGCCGGTCCGGCCAGGGCGGTCCGTACCAGCCTCTCGATCACCGACAACCGAACGGGGCGGACCTACGAGATCCCGGTCGAGGACGGCACCATCCGGGCGATGGACCTGCGCCAGATCAAGGAGTCGCCGGACGACTTCGGCTTGATGACGTACGACCCCGCCTTCATGAACACCGCGTCGTGCCGGAGTCGGATCACGTTCATCGACGGAGACAAGGGGATCCTCCGCTACCGCGGCTATCCCATCGAACAGCTGGCCCGCCACAGCAGCTACCTCGAGGTGGCGCTGCTCATCCTGTCCGGCCAGCTGCCCACGCGCGCCGCCTACGACGACTGGCTCTTCAACGTCACTCACCACACGCTGGTGCACGAGAACATCAAGGAGTTCATCAGCGGCTTCCGCTACGACGCGCACCCCATGGGCACCCTGCTGGCCACCGTGGGCGCCCTCAGCACGTTCTACCCCGAGTCGAAGCAGGTCCACGATCCGCTCGTCCGCCACCACCAGGTCTGCCGCCTGATCGCCAAGATCCCCACGCTGGCCGCGTTCGCCTACCGGCACTCGATGGGCCTGCCCTACGTGCACCCCGACAACGACCTGTCGTACTGCGGGAATTTCCTGCAGATGATGTTCAAGATCGGCGCCTACCAGGTGAACCCGGTACTGGAACGAGCCCTTGAGGTCCTCTTCATCCTGCACGCCGACCACGAGCAGAACTGCTCCACCTCGGCCATGCGCTCCGTCGGCTCCTCCGGCGCCGATCCCTACTGCGCGGCGGCCGGGGCCATCGGCGCGCTCTACGGCCCCCTGCACGGCGGCGCCAACGAGGCGGTGCTGCGCATGCTGAGGGAGATCGGCTCCAAGGACCGGGTGCCCGCATTCGTCAAGGACGTGAAGGAGAGCGGAGGCGAGGTCCGCCTCATGGGCTTCGGCCACCGTGTCTACAAGAACTACGATCCCCGCGCCCGCATCATCAAGGAGATGGCGGACCTGGTCTTCACCGTCACCGGGCGCAACCCCCTGCTCGACATCGCGCTCGAGCTGGAGCGGATCGCGCTCGAGGACGACTACTTCCTCTCGCGGAAGCTCTACCCCAACGTGGACTTCTATTCCGGGCTCATCTACCAGGCCATGGGCTTTCCGGTGGAGATGTTCCCCGTTCTGTTCGCGATCCCGCGCATGACGGGCTGGCTGGCCCAGTGGGAAGAGATGCTCGAGGACGCCGATCAGAAGATCGCGCGGCCGCGGCAGGTCTACCTGGGAGCGGGCGCGCGCGACTTCGTGCCCATGGACCGCCGCCCGGTCCAGGAGAAATGATTGCGCGCCCACGTCGCGTACGCGATCCTGGCGGGACTGGCCTGGGGAGCGGGCGGCTACCTGGAGAAGAGCGGGCTGCAGAGGGGCGGCCTGCCGCCCCTCACGGCGATCGCCGTGCGCACGGCCATCGCCTTCGCGCTGCTCGGGCTGGCCGCCGCCCCTTCCATCCGCCACGTGCGGCCGCGACTGGACGCGCAGGCGTGGCTGATGATCGTCGTGGGCGGCGGGCTCGTCGCGGGCAGCCTCGGGATGTGGGCGTTCTACGCCTCGCTCGCCACCACCACCAACCTGGGAGTCTCGCTGGCCGTCGCGTTCGCCCTCTCGCCCGTGGCCGGCACGCTGGTGGGCCTGTGGAGAGGCGACCAGGCGCTCGACACCCGGACGGCGGCGGGGCTGCTGGCGATCGTCGTCGGGATCGTGCTGGTGCAGTCCGCCCGCCAGGGGCCCGGGGTGCGCTGAACGGTCAGTTTCCCTGGGACGGGTCCTTCTCTTCGTCCTTCCGGGCGGCGGTCTTCTCCGCCTCGTCCTCGCGCAGGTCCTTGAGCTTGGACATGATGGTGGCGCGGAGGAGCCCCGCCGCCGCCTGGCGTGCGCCGGCCTCGTTCTCCGCGTCGCCGTCCTTCAGCCTCTCCTTGAGCTCGTCCGCGTACTTCTCGACGGCCGCCTGGACGGCGTCGATGAGCGGGATGGCCTCCGGCTTCTCCTTGAGCGCGCCGCGCACGTCGTCCCACTCGCCGGGCTGGGCGTCGAGGCCCTTCGCGATGCGGCGATCGATGATGCTCAGCACCTTGACGGCGACGACCGTCCGCCTGCGGATCCGGGAGTCCTGCAGCTTCGGCACCAGCCGCTCCTGCAGCTTGGCCAGCATGGCCTTCACCATCTCCGGGTCCGCCTTCCTCTCGGTCATGGGCTCTCCAGAACACGTCATGTTAGCACTCCCCTTCGCCGCGGATACGGATGGGCACTACGGCGGGTTGGGAGCGGCGATCGTGCGCGGCGTCACCCCGTGCGCGGCGTCACAGGGCGGACGGCTTCAGGTCCGCGCGGGAGCGAAGCGGCTGGGCGAGAACGCGCCGAGGTCCACCGACGGACGGCGTCCGAGCACCAGGTCCGCCACCATCTCGCCGACCAGGGGGCCCAGCAGGATGCCGTTGCGGAAGAGGCCGCAGGCGTGGAAGAGACCTGGCAGCGCCCCGGGGCCGAGGAAGGGCAGGCCGTCGGGCGTCCCGGGACGCAGGCCGGCCCAGGCGTCACCGATGCGCTGGTCGGCGAGCACCGGCGCGATCTCCAGCGCGACGTCGAGCACGTACCGCATGCCGGCCGCGGTCACGCTCTTGTCGAACCCGGCCCGCTCGGAGGTGCTCCCGGCCAGGAGCCGGCCGTCCGCGCGCGGGACGAGATAGCCGCGCGGCGAGGCGATCACGTGCCGCAGGGGGGGCGGCGCCACGTCGAACGAGATGAGCTGGCCGCGGACGGGCTCCACCGCGGGCGGCCACGGATCCCCGGCCAGCAGCCCGGCCCAGGCCCCCATCGCGTTCACGACGACCGGCGCGTGCAGCGTCTCGTTCCCCGCGCGCACTCCGACCAGCCGCCCGTCCGCGATCGCCAGCCCCGACACCGGGCGGCCGGCCAGGATCGCCGCACCCTTCGCGACCGCGGACGCGGCCAGCGCGCGGACGAGCAGCGCGTTGTCGATCCGCCGGTCCCCGGCCAGGTACAGGCCGAAGCGCACGGCGGGGGACAGGTTGGGCTCCGCCTCGCGGATCTCCTCCGCGCTGAGCGACTCGATCGGAAGACCGCTCGCCTGCTGCCACGCCAGGCGCGAGCGCAGCGCCGCCTCGTCCTCCTCCGTGAACGCCACCTCGAACGAGCCCCGCCGCGAGAGACCGAGGGACATGCCCGTCTCCCCCTCCAGCACCGGGGTCAGCTCGAGGTGGTGATCGCGGGCGCGCAGCGCCAGCGGGAGCAGCGGCGAGTCGGGCTGCGCCTCGGCCTGGGGCGCCAGCATCCCCGCACCGGCGGACGACGCTTCGGCGCCCACCCGCGTGCTCTCGACGACCAGTACCCGCGCGCCCCCATCGGCCAGCCGGCGCGCCGCGGCCAGCCCCACCAGCCCGGCTCCCACGACGATCACGTCCGAGCGGTTCACGGCTTTCGTCGCCTCCCTCGCTTCCGGAAGCTCATCCTACCCTCCCCCGAGCCTTGATGGGCGCGGATTTGCTCTGCTATCCTTCGCCTGATCCATGACTTCGCGCTGTCGTCCCCCCCGGGGGGTGGCATGACGAACGGGGTGCAGAAGGCCCGTTGCGTCCACTGCCGCACCGAAATCGCCATACCCGACGCCTACGCCCACGGGGACCACATCAAGTGCGGCACCTGCGGGACCAAGCACAAGGTCAGCCGAGGGGAGATCCTGAGGCTGGTCCTGGCCGACGTGACGCCGCTGCGGGAGGCGCTGCGCGAGAACGAGCGGATGGTCGAGCGCCTGGAGGACGAGATCCGCGGGGCGCGACGCAGCCTCGGGATCGGAGTGAACGGCCTGGGCATCGGCGTCCTCTACGCGATCGTCCAGGTGGGGCTCAACGACGCCGTCATCGACAAGCAGCTCCTGTGGAGCTCGCTCGGCATCGCGGTCCTGGTGGGCGTCGGCCTGGAGCTGGCCAACCACCTCTTCCTGGCCAAGCGGCAGCGCATCCACCGCCTGACCGAGGAGCTGCACGAAGCGCGCGAATCGGGCCGCCAGCTCCAGAAGGTGATCCGCGAAGCCGGCCGGATGTAGCTACTCGATCTGGCCCGCGTCCAGCATCGTGACGAGCGTGCGGTAGATCGCGTACGAGCAGCGGGCGATGTCCTTCTGCAGCTCGGCGACGGAGGCCCCCTTGCGCAGGCGCGACCAGACCGCCGCGGCCAGCTCCACCGTGTCCGCCTCGTTCCAGGACAGCTCGGCCGCCTTCTGGCGATAGGCGCGGGCGGGGTCCGCGATGCGGGCCTTGAGCAGGGGCAGCTCGTCCTGCAGGCGCACCGACTCCATCAGCAGCGAGATGGCCGGCATCGTGATGTCGCTGTGGACGTCCTCCTCCTGGACGGTCCGGCCGGTGAAGGAGAACTCCCCCTCGAGCGGCGCCTGGAAGAGCTGGAACACCGCGTCGTCGCCCGACAGGTGGCGGTAGCGGGCCTTGGCCACGTTGCCCTTGAAGAAGAACAGCTCGGCCACGCGCTGCTGGCCACCCTCCTGGGTGACCAGGAGCGTCCCCGTCTGCTGCGCTCCGATCAGGGTCTGGATGACGGTGGCGAGGTCGAAGAACTTGAGGTTGCCCTGCAGCTGCTTGGCGGTCGCCCGCGGCACCTTGAGCGTGGTGGCCTCCAGGCGCCGGGCCAGCACCGCGCACAGGTCCTGCGAGAACCGCGGGAGCGTCGCCATCAGGTCGAGGAAGACCGACTTCTCGAGCGTCAGCACCTCCGCCCGCTCCGGGGACCGCGCTGTGGCGCTGCGGGGAGAGCCCGTGAGCAGCGCGAGCTCGCCGAGCACCTCGCCCTCGCCCAGGTAGGCGATGGGGACCGACTCCGCGCCGTCGCGGCTGGCCAGGATCTCCAGCACGCCGCTCTTCACGATGTAGAGCCGGTCGCCCGCGTCGCCCTGGCGGAAGACGACCTGTCCGGCGCCGAAGGCCTCGATCCGGCCCTGGGCCAGCACCGCGCGCAGGACCTCCTCGCTCTGGTGCTCGAAGAGGTCCGAAGCGCGCAGGAACGCGGGGTCGATGCCTTCGGACATGGGGTCGGGGCCGGATTATAGCCCCCGGGCCCCGTTCGGGCGTGCCCGGCCGCCATGTGTTAACATGACGCCCGCCGGGGGTGAGCGTGGCCCTCGGGGCCGGATTACATCAAGCCATCTTACTGACCCAACGGTACTTATGGGCGCCGGCCCGAACGGCGGAGGCCCGGCGCGCGATACAAGGAAGCGAGACGATTCGTTGACAGCCACGACCCACGCCGGTCTTCCCCTTGTCGCACCCGCGGACGTCCATCGCGTCCTCGCGCGCACCATCCTCGCCGACGGCTTCGACTTCGTCTTCGACTACGACAGGAGCCACGGATCGTGGCTCCACGACGCACGCACGGGCCGTGAGTACCTCGACTTCCTGACGTTCTTCGGCTCCAACCCCATCGGCTACAACCACCCGCGGATGAAGGACCCGGAGTTCCAGCAGGTCCTCGGCCGCGTCGCGCAGCTCAAGCCGTCGCTCTCGGACCTGTACACGGTCGAGTACGCCTGGTTCGTCGACACGCTGCAGCGCCTCGCGATACCGCCGCACTTCCAGCACGCGTTCTTCATCGAGGGCGGCACGCTGGCCGTCGAGAACGCGCTCAAGGTCGCCTTCGACTGGAAGGTGCGCCGCAACCGGGCCAAGGGCATCCCCGGCGAGAAGGGACATCAAGTCATCCACTTCCGCGAGGCATTCCACGGCCGCAGCGGGTACACGCTCTCGCTCACGAACACGGACCCGGTCAAGACCGACTTCTTCCCGAAGTTCCCCTGGCCCCGCGTCGAGAACCCCAAGCTGCGTTTCCCTGTGACCCCCGAGGTCGAGCGCGACGTGGCGGCGGCCGAGCAGCGCGCCGAGGAGCAGATCCGGCGCGCGTTCGCCGACAACCCGGACGACGTGGCGGCCATCATCATCGAGCCCATCCAGGCCGAGGGCGGCGACAACCACTTCCGTCCCCGCTTCCTCCAGGCGCTCCAGCGCCTGGCCCGCGAGCACGAGTGCCTGTTCCTGGTGGACGAGGTGCAGACGGGCGTGGGGATCACGGGCCGCATGTGGGCCCACGAGCACTTCGGGCTGACTCCCGACGCCCTGGCGTTCGGCAAGAAGACCCAGGTGTGCGGCGTCCTGGCCGGAGGCCGCGTGGACGACGAGCCGCAGAACGTGTTCAAGGTCGGCTCGCGCATCAACTCCACGTGGGGCGGCGGCCTCACGGACATGGTGCGGTTCGCCCGCTACCTCGAGGTGATCGAGGAGGAGCGCCTGGTCGAGAACGCGCGGGTGGTGGGCGAGCGGCTGCGCCGGGGGCTGGAGGAGATCCAGGCCGAGGCCGCGCCCATGTCGAACGCGCGCGGCCTGGGCCTCATGATCGCGTTCGACCTGCCGGACGGCGAGACGCGGGCGCAGGTGCACCGCAAGCTGATCGAGAACGGGCTGCTGCTCCTGACGTGCGGGCCCCGCTCCATCCGCTTCCGGCCGGCGCTCAACCTGAGCGCGGCCGACGCGGACGCGGCGCTCGACATCGTCCGGAGGACGCTGAAGCAGATGTAGGGGGCGCGGCGGCCGGCGCTGGCCCGCCGCTTGGGGGTGGCGATGATCGAGAAGGAAGCACCCATCAAGATCTACAACGAGACGCTGGGGGCCAAGGGCGCCAGGGGCCGCCTGGTGCGCATCTCGTCCGAGGGCTTCTACGAGGTGATCATCGAGTCGGGTGGCCGCGACTACACGAGCCTGCTGCCGATCAACTCGACGGTCATCCTGGCCGCCGAGCCCGAGGAGCAGGTCGCGACGCTCGAAGTGGAACGCTGAGCATGGCCCGGGGCCACAAGGTCGTACACCTGGGGCTGGGGCCGATCGGCCAGGGGATCGCCCGCCTGGTCCTGGCGACGGAAGGGCTGCAGGTGGTGGGGGCCGCCGATCCCTCGCCCGACCTGGCGGGCAAGGACCTGGGCGCCGTGCTGGGCGGGAAGAAGATCCGCGTGAAGGTCGCGGGCGATCCCGCCAAGTTCATCCGCAAGGCGCGCGCGAACGTGGCCGTGCTCTCCACGTCGTCGTCGCTCAAGGCCCTGAAGCCCCAGCTGGCGGCGCTCATCCAGCGCGGCATGAACGTGGTCTCCACCTGCGAGGAGCTGGCCTACCCCACCGCCGCCAACGCGAACGCGTTCCGCGAGCTGGACCGGCTGGCGCGCCGGAAGAAGGTCTCCGTCCTCTCGACCGGCGTGAACCCCGGCTACGCGATGGACGCGCTCGCGCTCATGCTGACCGCGCCCTGCGCCACCGTCTCGCGCGTGGCGGTGACGCGGGTGGTGGACGCGGGCACCCGCCGGCTCCCCCTCCAGCGCAAGGTCGGCGCCGGCCTCAACCTGAACCAGTTCCGGCGCGCGATGACCGAGGGCACCGTCAAGCACGTGGGCCTGCCGGAATCGGTGCAGATGATCGCGGCCGCGCTGGGCTGGAAGCTGGACCGCGTCGACGAGA
>JAICEW010000093.1 GCA_025923995.1 Vicinamibacteria bacterium
CCGTCGCGCTCTACGCCATGCTCATCGGCCTGGCGCTGGTGGCGGCGTTCCTCGTCGGCAACGCCATGGGCGCGCGCGGCTCGCGGGACGGGCTGCACATGGTCGCCTACGCGGGGGTGCTGGCGGTGGTGATCTTCGTGATCGTCGACCTGGAGTTCCCGCGCCTGGGGTTCATCCGGGTGGACGACTCCGACCGCGTGCTGATCGAACTGCGCCAGACGATGGCCGGAGACATCGACACGCCTCGCTAGGGCTCCGCGCGTGCTAGGCTCCGAAGGGCCCGGACGGCAGGAGGTGGAGCGATGCGGCGAGGAGCGCTGACGGGATCGATCGTGCTGCTCTGCGCGGCGGGCGCAGGCGCCGCGGAGACCTACGTGGGCACGGCGGCGGGCGCGCAGACGGTGCAGGTCACCGTGACCATCAGGGAGTACACGTCCGACGACCGGGCCTTCGCGCTGGCCGAGCGCCTCCACAAGGACGGACAGGTGGCCGCCCTCGCGGACCTGGCCAAGGGCGACGTGGGGACGGTGAAGCTGGGAGACAAGACCGTCCGGGCGACGATGGTCCGACAGGAGAAGACCGCGGACGGGCGGACCGTGCGCGTCGTCACCGAACGCCCGCTGGGCCCGGGGACCGCGCCGCCCGACACGGTCGGCTACGTCGAGCTGAGGCTCGACGCCGCTGGAATGGGCAGCGGCCGGCTCATGACCGCGGTGAAGGCCACCTTCGACGCCGACGGCTTCGTGGTGCCCGAGAGCCAGGGTGAGACGTGGGAGCTCGCGAGCGTCAAGCCGGGACCCTGACGGGTCGCGACCCCTGTCGTGAGGGCGGGCACGGCTCCGCGGGCGCCGTGCACGGAGTGGCTATGGATGAGGACACCGGTTGTCTCGACCCGGTGACGGCATGCGACGGTCGGCGACGCGGGCCCGGACCGCGCCCATGGCATCAACCCCTTGTGAAGGATGTGTTTGGCGGCCGTCGGGCCGGGCCTCCCCCGCCGGACCCTGGCGGGCATCGACCTTGCCCTTCATTCTAAGATTCGGTCTACCCATGCCCCGCCCTGCCGACGCGACACGAAGATGGACCACGCTGCACCTGTCCCTTGGCTTCGTCCTCCTGCTCGGCTGCGCGACGACCTCCCGGGTCCGAGCCGACGATCCCGCTCCCGCCCCCAGCCCCTCGCCGTCGCCGGCGTCCGGCGCGCCCCAGGGCGCCGCGATGACGCCCGACGAGCGCCGTGATGTGCTGGACCGCCAGCTCGACGCGTCCCTGTCCGCCTTCGACGCGATGCTGCTGAAGGAGCAGCAGGCGGCAGCCGCGAAGAGGGCCGAGGAGATGTCGAACGGGACCGGAACGGGCGAGGGTGGCGAAGGGGGCGAGGGCTCAGGCGGCGGCGGCGGAACCGGCGGTGCGGGTGCCGGCAAGGGCGGCCAGAAGGGCGACGGCAAGGGCGACGGCACGCGTACAGGCTCGACGCGCGAGGGCTCGCGGACCGGCCCCGGGCGCGAGGCCGAGGGCGACGGTGGCGAAGATCGGTCGACAGGCTCGTCCCGCAGCGGGTCGCGGGCGGGCGGCGGTCGCACGACCAGCGGCGCCCCGGAGGGCCAGCCGCCGTCGGACGACGCGGCCCTGCCTCCTCCTCCTCCGGACGTGGGCGACGGGCGCGACGACGACGTCGTGGCCCGGCAGATCCGCGAGGCCGCGATGAAGGAGGAGGACCCGGCGATCCGGGAGAAGCTGTGGGACGAGTACAGGCGGTACAAGGGCATCCGCAGCGGCGGGAGCTAAGAGAGGAACGAGCCATGGCGTACTCCAGCGTGTCTCGGCGGTTCGGGGTCCCGGGCGCCCTCCTGGTCGCGGCGGTCGCCTTCGGCCCGGCGCCCGCGCCGGGTCAGATCCCGGACCAGGAGCATTGCGGGTCGGCCGCGGCCTCCCAGCCGCGCCCCGCACAGCCGCTCGCGGGCGGCCGCGGCCCGCTCGACCGCACGCGCGAGCACGGCGCGGTGGGCGTGAGCCTCCCGCTGGCCACACCCCAGACGGAGCTGCCCGCTCCGAGCGCGGTCGACGTGCCCGAGACGCCGTCGCCGGCCCCGGCTGGGGGCTCGCCGCTCGCGCCGCCGGCCGGCGGCACGCCTCCTCCCGCCGTGCCGGGCCTGGTCCCCGACCGCAAGGACGACGACCGCAAGCGCATCGAGGCGCGGCAGGCCAAGGGCGAGGTCCCCGAGGCCCGGCTGCTCGACGTCGGCATCGAGCTGTTCGCGCCCGGCGTGGACGAGGGCGACCGGCAGAAGCTGTCCAAGGTCGGCCTCACGCCGGAGCTCCGTCGTTCGGAGGGACGCTTCATCGCGTTCCACCTCAAGAAGACGCTCGAGAGCACGGGTTACTGGGGCACCGTGCGCGTGCTCCCGGGTCCCGGCGAAGGCGTCGACCTCACGGTGACGGGCCGCATCCGCGAGTCCAACGGCAAGCGTCTCGCGGTGTCCGTCGAGGCGCGCGACGCCACCGGACGGAAGTGGCTCGATCGGCGCTACCAGGGACAGGCGGACACCACCGCGTACCACTCCGAGCGGGTGGGGCGCCAGGAAGCCTTCCAGGAGGTCTACAACCGCATCGCCAACGACCTGCTGGAGGCGCTCGAGGATCGCAGCGACGCGGAACTGGCGAGCGTGAGGCAGATCTCGGGGCTGCGCTTCGCCTCGCAGATCCTGCCCGAGGCGTTCTCCCCCTACATCAAGAGCACCGGCTCGGGCCGATACAGCCTGGTGCGGCTGCCTGCGTCCGAGGATCCCATGACCCGCCGGGTCGCCAGCATCCGCGAGCGCGACCAGATGCTCGTCGACACGCTGAACGACCACTACCTGACGTTCTACGAGCAGATGAGCGGGCCGTACGCCAACTGGAAGATGTACACGTACGACGAGCAGGTCGCGCTCGACCGCATCAACCGCGAGTCCATGTGGAAGAAGATCCTGGGCGGCGCCGCGATCCTCACGGGGCTCCTGATGAGCCCGGACAGCCACAACGAGGCGGCGCTGCGCGACGCGGCCATGATCGGCGGCAGCCTCGTCCTGCAGTCCGGCTTCCAGAAGTCGGCCGAGAAGGGCGTGCACCAGGCCGCGCTCAAGGAGCTGTCGACGTCGTTCGACGGAGACGTGGCGCCGCTGCTGGTCGAGGTGGAGGGACAGCAGCTCAAGCTCACCGGGCCCGCGGAGACGCAGTTCGCGGCCTGGCGCTCGCTGCTGCGGCAGGTCATGACCCTGGAGACGGGCGTGCCCATCGATCCCAACGCCGTGATCGTCACGGCGCCGGCCTCCCCGCAACCCTGAGCCCGCGGTGGCGCTCACGCCCGACAGGAGTCCGGCTCCACCGGCCTCGCCGGGCCCCTCTTCGGCCGCGGTCGTCGCCGCGGTCCTCCTGATGGGCGTGGCCGCGGTCGTCTTCCTCGTGCTGCCCCGCTGGAACGTGGCGCCGGTCGTGACCACGTCGGCCGCGCCTCCCGCTCCTGCGGCGACGCCGGCGCCGGTCACGACGCAGCCCACCACCCCGGAGGTGGCGGCCGACCCGCCGGAGCCCGAGCGGCCGGTCGAGCCGCCCGCACGCGTGGCCGAGCCGAGCGGCCCGGTCGAAGGCACGCGCCCATCGGGTCCGGCCGCGGACCCCCCGTTGCCTGGCTTCGATGCGGCCGTCAGCGAAGGGCTGGCGGCGCTCGATCGGGGAGCGCCGGCAGAAGCGCGCGCCGCCTTCCAGCGCGCCGAGTCGCTGCGGGCGGGAACCGAGGTCGTGAAGGACGGCCTGGCGCGGAGCGAGACCGCCCTGCGCGGCGAGGCGCTCGAGGCGCACCGCCGGCGGGCACAGGCGGCCGAGGCGGCGGAGGACTGGAAGGGCGCGCTCAAGGAGTACGACGCGGCGCTGCGCCTCGAGCCCGCGGTGCGCTTCGCGGTCGAAGGCGCGCAGCGGGCCGGGCAGCGCGCGGAGGCCTCCGACCGGCTCGACTTCTACCTGCGCCGGCCGGACCGGCTCGCGACCGACGAGGTGGCGCGAGAGGCCGAGATCGCGCTGGACCGCGCGAGCGAGCTCGACTCGCCCGGGCCGAAGCTGCTCCGCCAGATCCGGCAGCTCCGTGAGCAGCTGGCCGCGGCCGGGTCGGCCGTCACGGTCCGCCTGCTGTCGGACGAGCGGACGGACGTTTCGGTGCTGCGCGTGGGCACGCTGGGCCGCTTCCGCGAGAAGTCCCTCGCGCTGCGGCCCGGCTCGTACGTGGTCGTGGGCACGCGGCGCGGGTACCGCGACGCGCGCCACACCCTGGTGGTGGCGCCGGGGCGCAGCCCGGAGCCGCTCACCGTGCGCTGCGACGAGGTCCTTTGAGCCAGCCCTTCACGCTCGTCGAGCCCGCTCCGTTCGAGCCGCGACCGCTGCGCCTGCCCGCCCCCGTCCGCCGCCGGCGCTTCCGCGTCCCTCCCGCGGCCCTGGGCGGCCTCGCGGTCGTGCTCGCGCTGGTGGGCGCGCTGTGGGCGGTGCGCGTGGTCGAGGTACAGGTCGACCCGGTCCCTGACCGCGTCTCGGTCTCGGGCTGGCCGCACGTCAAGGCGGGATCGCTGCGGCTGATGCTCGCGGGCCGCTACGCAGTGCGGGCGGAGAAGGCGGGCTATCGCACGCTGGAGGCGCCCTTCGACGTGACGCGCGACCCGCGGCAGGTGGCGCGCTTCGCGCTCGAGCGGCTGCCCGGACTGCTGGCCGTCGACGCCACGCCGGGCAACGGGGTGCGCGTGCTGGTGGACGGCGCCGAGCGCGGCGTGACGCCCGCCGAGCCCATCGAGGTGCCGGCCGGCGAGCACGAGGTGACGCTGCGCGCCGAGGGTTACGCGCCCCACACCGCACGACTCACGTTCGCGGGGGGAGGCGCCACGGAGACGCTGACGGTGGCGCTGCGTCCCGACAGCGCCCCGGTGACCGTCACCTCGGATCCCGACGGCGCGACCGTTCGCGTGGACGGCCGCGAGGTCGGGCACACGCCGCTCGCCGCGGACCTCTCGTCGGGCACGCGCACCGTGGAGGTGCAGCTGCCCGGCTACGCCCGCGCCTCGCGGCGCATCGCGGTCGTGGCCCAGCGGCCGCTCGTCCTTCCCGTCTTCCGGCTGGCGCCGCTGCCCGGCCGCCTGCACGTGACCAGCGAGCCCGCCGGCGCTTCGGTCACGGTCGAGGGACGCTACCGCGGCGAGACGCCCCTGGACCTGGAGCTGCCCCCGGGCACGCACGCCGTGCGCGCGACCCGCGCGGGGCACGACGCGGCGGAAGCCAGGGTCACCCTCGCGCGCGGGGAGTCGCAGCCTCTGCACCTGGCGCTCGCGGCGCAGCACGGCGAGGTGCAGGTGATCGCGGACCCCGCGAACGCCGAGGTGCTGGTCGACGGGCAGCCGCGTGGGCCCGCCGGCAAGGTGATCGAGCTCTCGGCCGCTCCCCACGAGATCGAGGTGCGCCACGCGGGCTACGAGCCGTTTCGCCAGACCGTGACGCCCCGGCCCGGCACTCCGCTGAGCGTCCGCGCGCGTCTGCGCTCGCTGGAGGACGCCAAGGTGGCCGCCCGTCCCGCCGTCCGGCGCACGCCGGCCGGGCCCGAGCTGCGCCTGGTCGAGGGCGGGCGCTTCCAGATGGGCGCGTCGCGCCGCGAGCCGGGGCGCCGCGGCAACGAGACGCCGCGCGAGGTCGAGCTGACGCGGCCCTTCTACCTGGCCGTGCGCGAGGTCACGAACGCGCAGTTCCTGAAGTTCAAGCCCGACCATTCCTCCGGACGCTTCGGCGCGCACACTCTGACCGACGACGCGCAGCCGGTCGTTCAGGTCACCTGGGAGGCGGCGGTCGAGTACTGCAACTGGCTCTCGGCCCAGGAGGGCCTGTCCCCCGCGTACGCCACGCGCGACGGCCGCCTCGCCTCGACGCAGCCGCTGGGCACCGGCTATCGCCTGCCCACGGAGGCCGAGTGGTCGCGCGCCGCGCGTTACGCGGGCGGCGGGCCGCTCAAGTACCCGTGGGGGCCCTCGATGCCCGCGCCTGCGAAGGCCGGCAACTACGCGGACGAGGCCGCGCGCCCGCTGGTCCCGGTCGTGCTCCAGGGCTACGAGGACCGCTACCCCGTCAGCGCGCCCGTCGGCTCGTTCCCGCCCAACGCGCTCGGCTTCTTCGACCTGGGCGGCAACGTGGCCGAGTGGGTGCACGACGTGTACTCGATCCCGCCGCCGGACGTGCCTGTCGAGCGCGACCCCGTCGGGCCGCCGCCCGGCGACCTGCACGTGATCCTGGGCTCGAGCTACCTGCACGGATCCGTCAGCGAGCTGCGGCTCGCCTATCGCGACTACGGCTTGAAGCCTCGGCCGGACGTCGGTTTCCGGGTCGCCCGCTATGCCGAATAGGAGGAAGGGTCCCATGAAGCGCGCGCTGCTCCTGCTCACGACGCTGCTGCTGCTGGCGGCCGAAGGCGGCTCCTCGCAGGCCCGCCCGCCCGACGCCCCTGGACAGGAGCCGCCGGGCTCCGCGCCCATGGCACCTCCCCCGCCCGCCGCTGCTCCCACCCACGACCCGCTCGACGAGTTCGTGCCCCGCGAGAGGCTGGAGGCGGACAGCGTCGTCGCCCTGCCGGTGGACATCTGATGGCCGGCCGGCCGCTGGCGTCCCGCGAGTTCGTCTTCCAGGTCCTCTCCCTGCTCGCTTCGCTGATCGTCGTGCACGGCCTCTACGTCACCGTCGTCTGGCCGCGCAGCGAGGCGGCCATCGCCGCGCAGCAGGCGCGCATGCAGGTGGACCCCAACTACGTCCAGGAGCGCTCGATCTGGGTCATCCTGCGCGACTACGAGCAGGAGTCCGAGATCATCCTGATGCTCTGGGCCATGGCCATCATCGTCCAGAAGATGGTGCTCCTGCGGCGCGAGCGGGCGCTCTTCGACCGCGAGCTCGTCTTCCTGGGCGAGGGCATGCGCATCCTGCCCCAGGACGTGCGCGAGCACGCGCGCCACGTCGAGTCGCTGCCGCACGAGGAGCGCGAGTTCCTGCTGCCGCGGACGCTGCTCACGGCGCTGCACCGCTTCGGCGCCACGGGCGGGATCGCGGACGCCTCGTCGGCGGCGCGCGGGGTGATCGAGGGCGAGGCCGACCGGCTCGACTCCGAGCTGTCGCTGCTGCGCTACATCGCGTGGGCCATACCGGCCATCGGCTTCATCGGGACCGTGCGCGGCATCGGGGACGCGCTGGCGCAGGCGCACCGGGCCATGCAGGGCGACCTCTCGGGCGTGACGCAGGGCCTGGGCACCGCGTTCAACTCCACCCTGATCGCGCTGCTGCTCAGCCTGCTGCTCATGTTCCTGCTGCACCACCTGCAGGGCGAGCAGGACCAGCTCGTGCGCGAGGCCGACTCCTACGTGGACCGGCGGCTGCTGCAGAGCCTGCGGGCGGCCTAGTGGCGGCGGTCGCGCTCGAGGTGAACGACGCCGGCCTCCTGCTGCTGCGGGAGGGAGCGCCGCGCCCGCAGGAGAGCCCGTGCCTGGCGCTGTTCGAGGACGGCGTGGTCCTGACCGGGGCCCTCGCCGCGGCGCGCGCCTACCTGAGCCCTCGCGCGGTGCACGACGCGTACTTCGACCGGCTGGACCTGGAGCCGCTGGGCGAGCACTACCCGGCCGGCCTGCGCCACGCGGACCTCGCGTACGCGCACCTCGTGTCGCTCGCGGGCGAGCTCGCGCGTGACGACGAGGTCTTCCTGGCCGTGCCCGGCTCCTGGAGCCCCGAGCGGCTGGCGCTGCTGCTCGGCGTCGCCCGAGCGGCCGCGCTGCCGGTCGCGGGGCTCGTGGACGCGGCGGCGGCCGCAGCGTCCCTCATGATCGGGACCTATCCCTGCCTGCACGTCGACCTCACGCGTCACCGCGCGGTCGTGAGCGCGCTCCGCGGCGGCGCCGAGCGCGAGCGCGGCAGCGTGACGGCCACGGAGGGGGCGGGCGCGCGCGCGTTCGAGGAGCGGCTCGTGCACCAGGTCGCGGCCGCGTTCGTGGCCGCCACCCGCTTCGACCCGCTGCACTCCGGGCCCGCCGAGCACGCGCTGCGCGGCGCGCTGCCCGGCTGGCTGCGCGAGCTGCGCCGCGCGGAGACGTGCGACGCCTCCCTGGCCTGGGGCGGCCGCGAGCACCACGCGACGCTCGCGCGCGAGGACCTGGCGGGCGTGACGCGCGACCTCCAGCGCACGGTGGCGGAGCAGGCGAAGCTGCTCGTCCCTGGCGGCGACGCGCGGCTGTTCGTCTCGGCGCGGGTCTCCGGCATCCCCGGCCTGGCGGCCCGGGTGGGAGAGGTCACCGGCCTCGACGTGGTCGAGCTGCCCTACGACGGGGCGGTGGTGGCCACGCTGCGCCAGCGCGACCGGCTCCGCCATCCGGGTCCCGCGCTCCCGTTCGTCACCCGGCTGCCCGCGATGGGCGGGCTCCACGCGGTGCAGGGAGCGACGGGATGAGGCGCCAGCGCAAGACCGAGGTCTTCGGGCTGTCGTTCCTCGACTGCATCTGCTGCGGCTTCGGAGCGACCGTCCTCATCTACATGATCCTCAACGCCGGCCACAAGGACCGCGCCCAGGACAAGCTGGCGCCGCTCCAGGCCGAGACGGACCGCCTGGAGCAGCAGGTGCTGGAGGGCCAGGCCAACCTCGTCGAGCTGCGGAACACGTTCGAGGCGGTGCGGGAGGACGCCGTCACCACCCGCGGCCTCTCCACGCGCCTCATCGACGTCGTGAAGCAGTCGCAGGACGAGCTGGCCACCTTCGAGCGCGAGACGATCGCCCAGCGCGAGCACGTCAACAAGCTGCAGGCCGACCTGCGCTCGCTGGAGGAGGGCAACAAGCGCCTCTCCGGCGGCGCGCCCAGCAAGGAGGTGCCGGGAGACAAGGTCCGCTCGTTCGTGGGCAACGGCGACCGGCAGTACCTGACCGGCTTCAAGGTGGGCGGCAAGCGCATCCTCTTCCTGGTGGACGCCTCGGCCAGCATGCTGGCCGACACCATCGTCAACGCGGTCCGGCGGCGCCTGCTGCCCGACGCCGACCGCATGCGCGCGGACAAGTGGCGGCGCGCGGTCCGGGCCGCGGACTGGCTCACCACGCAGATCCCCCGCGACGCGAGCTACCAGATCTACGTCTTCGACACGGACGCGCGGGCGATCGTGGCGGGGACCGAGGGGCGCTGGCTGGAGGCGAAGGACCGCAAGACGCTGGACGCGGCCGTGGCCGGGCTGCGCAAGACCGCGCCGCAAGGCGGGACGAGCCTCGAGAAGGCGTTCGCCGCCGCGGCCGCGCTGCGCCCCCTGCCCGACAACATCATCCTGCTCACCGACGGCCTGCCCACCCAGGGCGTCGCGCCACCGCAGAAGCGCACGATCTCGGGCAAGGACCGCGTGAAGCTGTTCGAGCGCGCACGGCAGGCGCTGCCCGGCGGCGTCCCCGTGAACACGCTCCTCTTCCCCATGGAAGGGGATCCGGTGGCGGCGCCGGCGTTCTGGAAGCTGGCCATGATCACGAACGGCTCGTTCCTCACGCCATCGAGGGACTGGCCGTGAGGCGGCCCCGCCGGGACGTCGAGGTCTTCAGCCTGTCCTTCCTGGACTGCATCTGCTGCGGCTTCGGGGCCATCATCCTGCTGCTCACGCTGACGCGCATGAGCGAGCCGCGCGCCATCGAGACCGCGCAGACGGAGCTCAAGGGACGCATCGCCCGGCTGGAGCGCGAGCTCTTCGAGATCCGCGGCGAGACGGAGATCCTGAACCGCGCGCTGCGCGGCCGCCGCGAGCAGCTCTCCGACGAGCAGGTGGCGGTGGCGCGGCTGCAGGGCGACCTCAGCCACCTGCGCGGCCAGTGGAAAGCCAGCAAGGAGCTCTCGCAGGTGCAGGACATCCTGGCCGGCCGCATGCTGGCCGCGCAGCAGGAGCTGACGGAGGAGATGAAGCGCCTGCAGGCCAACCAGGAGCGGCGCCCGCGCGAGAAGTCGCTGGTGGCGGGCATCCCCGCCGACAGCGAGTACGTGGTGTTCGTGATCGACACCTCGGGCAGCATGCAGCGCTTCGCCTGGCCGGCGCTGCAGCAGAAGATGGCGCAGACGCTCGACGCCTACCCGCGCGTGAAGGGCCTGCAGGTGATGAACGACGAGGGCGTCTACATGTTCTCCGGCTACGCCGGCAAGTGGATCCCCGACACGCCGGCGCGCCGGCAGGCCGTCCTGCAGCGGCTGGCCGGGTGGAACGCGTTCAGCAACTCGAGCCCCGTGGAGGGCATCGAGGCCGCCATCCGCACCCTGGCCACGAGCTCGAGCAAGATCAGCATCTACGTCCTCGGCGACGAGTTCACCGGCCCGTCCATCGAGCGCGTGCTCACGGAGGTCGACCGCCTGAACGCCCGCGGCGGACGCGATCGGCGCGTGCGCATCCACGGCATCGGCTTCCCGACGCTCTTCGGCCAGGGCGGCTCGGACGAGAACACGACCGTCCGCTTCGCCATGCTGATGCGCGCGCTGTGCGAGCGCAACGGCGGCACCTTCGTGGGGCTCAACAGCGCGAGCCCCTAGTCAGCGCGGCCGCGCCATCAGCGGCGAGTCGAAGCTGAACCCGCTCCCGGGCTCCAGCGCGACCGCCTTCCCCGCCAGGCCGTCGTAGGGCCCGTCGTGGGCCACGGTCACGGAGCCGCTGGCCCCCGCGAGGCCGGCGAGGCCGGCCGTGTTCACGGCGAGCGACGCGTGCGCCGCCAGCGTGAACGGCCGCTGGAGCAGCAGCGCGCCGTCGACGGCCCAGAACGCGATGACGCCCGCGACCGGCTGGGCCTCGCGGTTCTGGAGCAGCACGACCGTGACCTGTGACGCCGTGTTGTTGAACCGCGGGATGGTGGCGGTCGTCTCGTACGCCCGCAGGCGGTACACGTCGTCCGCGCCGCAGTCGGACCCGCACGAGGCGCTGCGCACGCGGATCCGCTCGTCGGTCACGGGCTCCGTGACGGTGTTGACCCAGCGCAGCGTGCGTGCGGGCCCCGCGCCCGACGCCGCCGCGGCCTGCACCACCGTCGTGCCGTCCAGGGCCACCCGTTCGAGCAGGGGCCCCTGGCCGGAGCCGACGTCTCCCGACGCCGCGTCGAGCACGACCTCGTAGGACGCGTACGGCTCCTGGAAGAGCCGATAGTCGTCGCGGTCGGCCGCCGCTCCCACGCCCTGCAGGTCGGCGGCCACGCGCGATCCGTGCGCCAGCTCGCTCTCCGCCTGCTGGACGACGGTCGTCGTCTCGCTGTCGGCGTCGTTCGCGGGCACCGGGTCGACCTGGCCGCCCGTCACGGTCCCGGTGTTCGTGATCGTGCCCTGGGTCTGCGGATGGATCGCGACCTGCACCACGACGGTCGCCTGGTCCGACGCCGCCAGCGCGCCCAGCGCGCAGGTCACGACGCCGGCCGCGTGCGTGCAGGCGGGCGCGCCCGGGCTCGACGACACGAACGAGACGCCGGCCGGCAGCGTGTCGACCACGGTCATGCCCGCCGAGTCGGAAGGGCCCGCGTTCGCGAGCGTCAAGACGTAGGTCAGCGGGCCGCCCGCGGCCACCGGGTCCTGCGCATCCGTCTTCGCGAGCGACAGGTCCGCCTGGGGCTCGAGGACGTCGATGTCCACCGCGCTGGTGTTCGTGGCGAGCGGGTCGACCACTCCCGCGGGCGCCACCGCGATCGCCCGGTTGGCGACGGTGCCGATCGCGGAGGGCACGACCCTCGCGGTGAGGCTGAAGGTGGCGGCACCACCGACGAGCACGTCGATGGGCGCGTTGATGGACCCGGTGCCCGAGGCCGGACAGCTCGAGCCGGGCGACGCACTGCACGTCCAGGCCGCGTCGGTCAGCTCCGGAGGCAGCACGTCGACCAGCGACGCGCCGGACGCCGCGGCCGGGCCCGCGTTCGAGACCACGATCGTGTAGGTCACCGTCAGCCCCGGCACCGCGGTGGCCTGACCGTCCGTCTTGGTGACCGAGAGGTCGACGGTCGCGATGCTGGTGGGCAGGAAGTCGACCGACCACAGCCCGCCGGTCGCCGCGTAGGGCGTCCCGATCGCGATCGCTCCCGCGTCCGGCTGGCCGGCCGTGCCCGAGACGCGGAACGCGCCCGCGCTCGTGCCCGCGGTGCCGCCGCCGTCGACGGTCCAGAACGACACGTCGTAGGTCTGGGCGAAGAGCGGCGCGGCCCCGAGGACCAGGCCGCACGCCAGCGATGCCCGCCTCGTCACGGGACCAGGACGAGCACGTTGTAGCCGGAGACCGTGCCTCCCGCGCGCCAGATCAGCCAGCGGTTGCTCGGGCACGCCCCGCTGCCCGTCCAGTAGAGCACCGCGAAGCCGTGCGGCTGCGAGGTGGCCGTGACCATGACGATCGCGTCCGGGTTGAAGTTGGCGTGCGGGTGGTCGATGACGACGAACGCGCCGTCCACGCCGCAGTGGCCGGTGCCGAAGGGGATGCGGAACGCCGGCGTCGCCGTGTTGTCGCCCGCGCCCGCGATCTTGATCCGTCCCTGCCGGACCTCGAGCGCGATGGCGGCGTTGTTGTTGCCCTGGCCCTCGGCCACCACGCCGACGCCGCCGATCGTGTCGGCGCGGCCCCACACGCCGATCGCCGAGCCGGAGGTCGCCGTCGCGCTGCCCAGGACGCCGACGCCGTTCGCGGAATCGGTCACGCCGCGGACGCCGTAGGTGACACCGGTCGGGTGCGTGGCGTGCCCGGTCACGCCCGAAGTGATGAACAGCCCGCCCCCGGAGTCGGTCTGGCCGAACACGCCGTGGGCGCTGCCGGACGTCGCCAGGGCATGGCCGAACACGCCGCGGCCGTTGGTCGATCCGCTCCATCCCTGGACGCCGAACGTGGCGCCGGTGTTGCCGATCGCGATCCCGTGCACGCCGGTGCCGGCGCTGGAGGACGTGTGGCCGAGCACGGCGTAGGTCGGTCCCGTGGGAGAGGTGACCTCGCCGTAGAGGCCGACTCCGTTCGAGGACGTGCTGCTGCCGCGGATGCCGTACGTGAGCCCGCCCACGTTGGTGGCGGCCGCGCTCAGCACCGTGCCGTTGGCTGCGGCGCTGGTGATGGCGAGCCCGGGGTTCACCGCGGCGCTCCAGGTCTGCCCCAGGTGCTGGTGGTCCGAGCGCGAGACGCTCGTGGCCGTCCCGCTGCCGGCGAAACTGACGCCCAGGTTGACGGTGCCGGAGGCCGCGCCGCCGAAGAGGCCGCTGGCCGCACCGGTGGTGACGGCCGTGATGTCGCCGCCGCTGTCGTTGTCCACGTCGTCCGCGAAGCCGGCCGGCTTGCCGGTCACGCCCGCCCAGGGCGCGCTGGCGCCGAACAGCGCGTTGGGAGCCGGCGTCAGCTCCTGGCGCGCCGGCAGCGTCGTGTACGCGCCCGTGCTGGCGCCGGGGCGCACCGCCATCTCCAGCCAGCGCGCGCTGCCGGTGAACACGGCGCCGAAGTCGAGGCTCACGGTGAACAGGCCGTCCGCCACCGCGACGTCGTCGCGCGTCACGGTCGCGCCGACCGGCGACCCGGCGGCGGGCGCGTCGAACAGCCGCAGCTGGAAGTCGTACGCGCCGGTGGCCGGCGTCCCGTTCTCCACCAGCCGGCCCTGGTACGTGAACGCCGTGCCCAGCGGCTGCGCGCGCAGCAGGGCGGCCGGGCCGACGGCCAGGGTGAGGGCGAGGAGGCTCCTCGTCAGGGCAGGACCCACGTTTCGTCCCTTTCTCGACCCTCGGGGGGCGGGGCCGGCAGGTGTCTCGTTGAGGGGTGAAGCTACGCGGCGAGGCCGGCCGGCGTCACCACCTGCGCAGGTGGGCGAGTGGCCCTAGCGGACGATCCGCTCGCGCAGCGCCTTGGCCACCGCCTCCGACCGCGAGTGCACCTGGAGCTTCTGGTACACGTGCCGCACGTGGAACGAGACCGTGTTCACGGAGACGCCCAGCTCGGCGGCAGCCGTCTTGTAGTTGTGCCCCTCGACCAGCATGCCCAGCAGGCGACGCTCGTGCGGCGTCAGGTCGTAGTCGGCCTGGGCGGGCGGGCGCACGTCGCGGAAGAGCGCGATCACGCGGCGCGCCACCTCCGGCGACATCGGCGAGCCCCCCTCGGCGGCCTCGCGGAGGCTCTCCAGCAGGCGCGCGGGCGCGGTCTTCTTGAGCAGGTACCCGCTGGCGCCCGCGCAGAGCGCGTCGAAGATGCGCTCGTCGTCGTCGTAGACCGTGAGCATCAGCATCGGCAGGTCCGGGTGGCGCCCGCGCAGGATGCGCAGGCCCTCGATGCCGGACATGCCGGGCAGCCCGATGTCCACCAGCACGACGTCCGGCGCGCGGGCGGCCAGCACCGGCAGCGCGTCTTCCACGGAAGCGAACGCGTCCGTGCAGGTGAACCCCTCGGTGCCGCCGATGAGGGCCGACAGTCCGGCGCGGATCTCGCGGCGGTCCTCGATCAGGGCTACTCGCAGGGTCGCGTTCGCGGCGGTCGGCATGGCTGGCCATGTAGCTTACGCCCGGGCCGGCGCCGGTTCACCCGCCTGGGCAGGTAGGCGCCGCTCTCCCGGGCGACGCTAGAATGCGGCGCCATGTGGCGCACCCGCGTCGGGCTGGTGGCGGCGCTCGTCGCCGGAGCCGCCCGCGCCGGGGCCGAGCGCCTGCCCATCCGCGCCTTCGGCACCGCGGAGGGGCTCCCCCACGACCACGTCCGGTGCGTCGTGCCCGATTCCCGCGGCTTCCTCTGGCTGTGCACGGCGCAGGGCCTGAGCCGGTTCGACGGCCGGCGGTTCGTGAGCTACGGCGCGGCGCAGGGGCTGCGCGAGCCGTACGTCAACGACTTCCTGGAGACCCGCGCGGGTGAGTATTGGCTCGCGACGAACGGCGCCGGCGTCCAGCGCCTCGACGTGGACCGCACGCGCTTCGTCGAGCATCCCGTCGGCGAGGGCACCGCTTCCAACCGCGTGAACTCGCTCCTGGAGGACGAGCGCGGCCGGCTCTGGGCGGGCACGGACGACGGCCTCTTCGTCCGCGAGGGCGCGAGCGGGTTCCGTCGCGTCGACCTCTCGGCGGTCGCGACAGGACGCATCCAGGTGCGGCGCCTGGTCCGGGACGGCGCGACCTTCCTGGTCGCGACCCAGGCCGGCCTGCTGCGCGTGACCGACGCCCGCATCGAGCGGGCCCCGGGCCCGGCGGGAACCGCGAACGTCCACGCCGTGCTGGCGGAGGGGGGACGCGTCTGGACCGGCCAGGAGACGGGACTGCGCGTGTACGAGTCGGACGGCACGCCGAGCGCGAGCGTCCCGGGCCAGGAGCGCTTCGGCAGCGCGGTCCTGCGCGCCCTCTTCCGCCGGGCGGACGGCCGCGTGCTGGCGGGAGGTCGCAGCGACGGCGGCCTGCACGAGTGGGAGGGCGCGAGCCTGCGCAACTACACCAAGGCGCACGGGCTGCGCGACAACGTGGTCACGGCGCTGGCGGAGGACCGCTTCGGCAGCCTGTGGATCGGGACCGAGACGGGCGGCGTCATGCGGCTGGCGCGGGGCGGCTTCGTGACCTTCGACACGGCGGACGGGCTGGGCCACCGCCGCGTGATCTCGGTCTTCGAGTCGGCCGCGGGCGAGCTGATCGTGCAGACGGCGATGAGCTACCTCAATCGCCTGGAGGATCACCGGTTCGCCGCCGTGAGGCCGCGCCTGCGCGAGCCTCCGACGATCCAGTCGGCGCACTCGATGCTCCAGGACCGCGAGGGCGGCTGGTGGGCCGCGACCCCGCGCGGCCTCGTCCGCTACCCGCGGGCGCCTTCGCTCGACGCGCTGTCGCGCGCGGATCCGCTCTCGCTCCACACGCAGCGGGACGGCCTGGCGGCGGACGACGTGGGGCGCCCGTTCGAGGACGCGCGCGGCGACGTGTGGCTCACGTCGCTCGGCGGCACGCTGAGCCGCTGGGAGCGCGCGACGGGCGCGATCCATCGTCACGGCGAGCCGGACGGGCTGCCCGCGGGCAACGCGGCCGTCGCGTTCGGCGAGGACGCGCACGGCGCGCTGTGGCTCGGCTTCCGCGAGGGCGGCCTCGCGCGGCGGCGCGGCGGCGGGCGCTTCGAGTTCTTCGGCGAAGCGCAGGGCCTGCCGCACGCGATGACGCGCGCCCTGCACCTCGACCCGCAGGGCCGGTTGTGGGCGGCCACGACCGGCGGCGGGCTCGTCCTCGTCGAGGAGCCCGCGGCCGCACGGCCGCGCTTCCGACGGTACACGACGGCGGAAGGGCTCGTGAGCGACCACGTGCGGTGCCTCACGGACGACGGGCGGGGCCGGCTGTACCTGGGCACCGCGGTGGGCGGCGTCCGCTTCGATCCGGGCGACGGCTCGGTCGCGCACTTCACGACCGCGGACGGGCTCGCGCAGAACGAGATCCAGGCCGCGTTCCGCGATCGGCGCGGCGCGCTGTGGTTCGGCACCATGGACGGCGCGTCCCGCTTCCTGCCCGGCCCTCCGGGCTCGCATGCCTCTCCCGCGTTCGTCTCCGACGTCCTCGTGGGCGGCCGGCCGAGGGGCCCGAGAGGGGTGTTCGGCTCCCGCTCGGTGTCGGAGTTCGCGATCGGCCGGAGCGACGGCAGCGTGCGCATCCACTACTTCGCAACCGACCTCTCTCCCGAGGGCCGCGGGCTGTTCCAGTACCGGCTTCTCGGCGCGGAGTCCGCCTGGAGCGCGCCCACGCCGCGCGACTTCGTCGAGTACGCCGCCCTGTCCCCCGGGGCCTACCGCTTCGAGGTGCGCGTCGCCGGCGCCCAGGGCGCAGCCGCCGAACCGGCGGTGGTCGCGTTCGCCGTGACACCTCCGTTCTGGCGGCGCGCGTCCTTCCTCGCGGCGGTGGCGGCTCTGGGGGCGCTGCTGGCCTATCGCTTCCACCGCTCGCGCGTGCGCCGCGCGCTGGAGCTGGAGAGGGTGCGCACCCGCATCGCCACCGACCTGCACGACGACATCGGCTCCAGCCTCTCGCAGATCGCGATCTGGAGCGAGGTGGCCGCGCGAGGCAGCGGCGAGCCCGCCATGCGCGAGACGCTGACCGGGATGGCGGCCGCCTGCCGCGAGGCGGTGGACGCGATGAGCGACATCGTGTGGGCGGTGAACCCCGCCCACGACCGCCTGGGCGACCTGGTCCACCGCATGCGGCGCTTCGCGAGCGACGTCTTCACCGCCCGCGAGGTCGCGTTCCGGTTCGAGGCCACGTTGCCCGCGGACCTGCCGCTCGGAACCGACCTGCGCCGCCACCTGCTGCTGGTGTTCAAGGAGGCGGTGCACAACGCCGTGCGCCACTCCGGCTGCACGGCGGCCGAGGCCAGCGTCGCGCTGACGAACGGGAGCCTGCGCGTGTCGCTGCGCGACGACGGGAAGGGGTTCGATCCGGAGGAGCGGTACTCCGGGCACGGGCTGGGAAGCATGCGGGCCCGCGCGCGGGACCTGGGCGGCACGCTGGAGGTCGCGTCCACGGCCGGCGCCGGCACGACCGTGTCGCTGACCGTTCCGCTGCGGAGCGGACGGGCCTGAGCATGCGATGCGCTGGTTCCGGCGCTGGGACGCGAACTAGCGCCCGGCCTCGCGCGCTTCTCGCGCGGTGCGCACGTCGTAGCTCTCGCCATAGATGGATGGCACGGACGCGCCCATCGGCCGCAGGTACATCGAGAGCTGGCCGCGGTGGTGGACCGTGTGGTTGAGCCCGATCCGCAGGAACACGACCGCCGGGAACCTGAGGATGCCGCGGAAGTCGATGGGCTTCGCGAGCTGGTCGGCCGGGAGCGCGCTCAACCGCTCGACCAGCCGCGGGAGGCGCTCCTCGTACCACGCGGTCACGTCCGCGGGCGTGCGGACGTCGTCGGGCCGCGGGCGCGGCGTGAGGTCGAAGGCGCCGTCGGCGACCGCCCCCAGGAAGCGGTTCTCCGCCATCACGATGTGCCAGGCGAGCTCGATCGCGCTGCGCGTGACCGGGTCGGGCGTGTAGTCGGACTTGTCCGGCGGGATGGCGGCGATCACCGACCGGGTGACGGGCCACTCGGCCTTGATCGACGACAGCTCCGACCCGAGCAGCACCTGCGCCTTCTCGGGAGTGAACGGCGTGCTCATGGCTCGTTTCCTTTGCTGGACCCCGGCGCGAGGATACTCCGGCGCCGGACCGATTGCGCCTGGGGCGTTGACCCCGACCCGCGAGCCCGACCATGATCGGGCTCTCCAGGAGCCTGCCATGAACCCTCGACCTCTGGCCGGAACCGCCGCCGCCGTGCTCGCGAGCTCCGTGAACCTCCTGGCCGCCGAGCCCGTGAAGGTCACGGGCGGGCGGATCGAGGGGACGACGGGGACGGATCCGAGCGTCCGCGTGTACCGCGGCGTGCCGTTCGCGGCGCCTCCGGTCGGTGCCCTGCGCTGGAAGGCGCCCCAGCCGGTGACGCCCTGGACCGGTGTGCGCAAGGCCGACACCTGGGGCACGCGTTGCGTGCAGGCCGCGATGTGGGGCATGCCGCTCGTCTCGCGGGAGGCCGGCATGGGCGAGGACTGCCTGTACCTCAACGTGTGGACCACGGCGCGGCCCGGCGGGAAGCAGCCCGTGCTGTTCGTCATCCACGGAGGCGGCTTCGCGCAGGGGTCCTCGTCCGAGCCGCGCACCGACGGCGAGTGGTTCGCGAAGCAGGGCATCGTGGTGGTGGAGCCCAACTACCGCCTGGGCGTGCTCGGCTTCCTGGCGCACCCCGAGCTGAGCCGCGAGTCGAACGGGAAGGGGTCGGGGAACTACGGGCTGCTCGACCAGGCGGCTGCGCTCGAATGGGTCCGCGCGAACGCGGCCGCGTTCGGCGGGGACCCCGGCAACGTGACGATCAACGGCGAGTCGGCCGGCTCGCTCTCGGTCAGCGCACACATGGCCTCGCCGCTCACGAAGCACCTGTTCCACAAGGCCATCGGCCAGAGCGGCGCCTACTTCCTTCTCCCGGGCGGGAACATCGAGGAGAGGTCGCTCGCGGAGAAGGAGAAGGACGGCGTCGCGTTCGCGGAGTCGCTGGGGGCGAAGTCCATTGCGGAGATGCGGGCGAAGCCCGCCGAGGAGCTCCTCAAGGCCATGATGGCGCGCAAGGGCGGCTGGGGCTGGAGTCCCGGGCTGGACGGCAACTTCATGCCCGAGCGTGCGGCCGTGGTGTACGCGGCCGGGCGGCAGGCGAAGGTGCCGCTGCTGGCCGGCTGGACCTCCTCGGAGCTGGGTATGACCGTGGCGCTCGACCCGCAGAAGCCGACCGTCGCCAGCCTGGCGGACGACCTCAGGCAGCGGTTCGGCGAGTCCCGTCTGGCGGCGGCCACGAAGGCGTACGCCGCGGCCGACGACGCGCAGGCGCAGCAGGCCACGGCCGACCTGCGCAGCGACTTCTTCCTCGCGTACTCGACCTGGAAGTGGATCGAGGTGCACGCGGCCCACGCGCCCGCCTATCGCTACCGGTTCGACCGCGCGCTCGACCTGCCGAACGGGATGAACCGCTTCGGCGCGATCCACGCGTCGGACATCGAGTACTCCTTCGCCACGCTCGACTCCAAGCCCGATCCCTGGACGCCCGAGGACCGGCAGGCGTCCGCGACGTTCGCGAGCGCGCTCGCGAACTTCGTGAAGACGGGCACGCCCAATGGCCCCGGCGTGCCCGAGTGGCCCGCGTTCGGCCCGGCCCGCCAGGTCATGTACATCGACGCCGTCAGCCACGTCGGACCGGAGCAGGGTCGCGCGCGGTACGAGCTGATCGACGAGCTCGCGGCGCGCTGACTCTCGCGTCGGGGCAGGCGGTACCGTCAGAAGGAGGAGTCGATGGGTGTTGTCTCGATCGTCGCGCTGGCCGTGCTCCTGGCCGGTGGAGCCGCCGCCGACCCGCCGGCGTCCGCCGAGCAGGAGGTGGACCGCTTCCAGCACGAGCTGATCACGGCCCTGAGGGCCGGCGACCGCCCGGCGCTCGAGC
>JAICEW010000094.1 GCA_025923995.1 Vicinamibacteria bacterium
CAAGGACTCGGCCAACGGCTCGCGAAGGCGAGTGAACGCCCCAGCCTCCCCTGGAGCTTCAAGGTCGTCGACGACGCGACGGTGAACGCGTTCGCGCTGCCCGGCGGGTTCATCTACGTGACGCGCGGGATCATGGCGCACCTGCGCAGCGAGGCGGAGCTGGCCGGCGTGCTCGGGCACGAGATCGGGCACGTGACGGGCCGGCACTCGGCCGCGCAGCTGAGCAAGCAGCAGCTGGCGATGGGCGGGCTGGTCGTCGGGATGATCGTCGAGCCGGAGCTGCAGCGCTTCGGCGGGATCGCGCAGCAGGGGCTGGGCCTGCTCTTCCTCAAGTTCGGTCGCGACGACGAGAACCAGGCGGACGAGCTGGGCCTGCGCTACATGACGCGCGAGGACTACGAGCCGCGCGAGATGATCGAGGTGTTCGGCGTGCTCGACCGCGCGTCGAGCGGGGCCGGTCGCATGCCGGACTGGCTGTCGACGCATCCCAGCCCCGGCAACCGCCAGGCGCACATCCAGGAGCTGATCACCAAGACGGGCGCGACCGGATCAGTCGTGCGCAGCAACGAGTACCTCCGGCACCTCGACGGCATGGTCTTCGGCGACAACCCGCGCGAGGGCTTCTTCAAGGGCAACGCGTTCTACCACCCCGACCTGCGGTTCCAGCTCCGCTTCCCGAACGGCTTCAAGACGCAGAACCAGAAGCAGGCGGTCGCGGGCGTGAGCGAGCGCCAGGACGCGGTCGTCACGCTCACGCTGGCGGGCGGCGCCTCGCCCGAGGAGGCGGCGCGGCGCTTCCTCTCGCAGCAGGGGCTGCAGGTCGGACGCAACGGGCGCGACGAGATCGGCGGGCTGCCGGCGTACGTGGGCGACTTCGTGGCCGCGACCGAGCAGGGCGCGCTCCGCGGGCAGGTCGCGTTCGTCGGCTACGACGGCAAGGTCTATCGCCTGCTCGCGTACACGCCCACGACGCGGTACGCGTCCTACCGCGACGCGTTCGACGGCGCGATCCGCAGCTTCGGACCGCTCACGGACCGCCGCTACCTCGACGTCCAGCCCAAGCGCCTCGACATCGTGAGCCTCGATCGCGACACGACGCTGGACGCCTTCGTACGCGCCTACCCGTCGACGGTCGAGCCCGCGACGCTCGCGCTGATCAACGGCGTCGCCGCGAACGAGCGGCTGCCGGGCGGGCTGGCGAAGCGGGTGGTGGGGGGACGGCTGCCGGACTAGGGCTCGATCTCCCAGGGCCGCTCCCACGACCGCAGCGGACGCTGGCGCGTGAGCAGCGGCAGCACCATCCGCTGCAGCTCGATCACCAGACGGACCTTCTCGCGCAGGGGAAGGCGCGCGTGGCGCCGGTGCAGGTCGGTCTTGCCCTGCCAGAGGCGCTCGAGCAGTGCCGCCGAGGGGCCGGGATCAGAAGGAGAGGCCATGCCTGGCCAGGATGTCATCGACGAGAGCCCGGTTCAATGCGGGCACCTCCATCAGCATCGCCGCCCGCTCGCGCCGTCGCGCCGTCTTCGCGTGGGGATGAAGGCACAAGCCCACGAGGTGCTCGGGCGACACGACGCGCACGGTGACGCCCTCGTAGTCGACGTCCCGCGCGGCCACGATCGCTTCGGCGGCGAGCGCATGGGGCGCGGGAAGGAACTGCGTGGGCAGTCCTTCGACCAGGATATGCTCGTCCTGCACGGGGTAGCCGCGGGCCTCGGCCCAGCGGTAGATCCCGGCCAGGCTGACGAGCGGGCCTTGTGGCTCCGGCAGCCTCACGAGCACGTCCATGTCGAAGGTCGGCGTGGGCTCGGTCCAGAAGACGATCGCCATGCCGCCGGCGATCGCGTAGTCCTCGACGACACCTTCGGACTTCATCGCATTGAGCTGGCGGAGCGCGTCGGCGAAGGCCATGCTGGGATCATTCTAACGGTGGCGGCCGCGAGGCCGGGCTAGCGAGCGGACCGCGCCAGGTCGAACGAGAAGAGGCTCACGCTCAGAGGCCCGAGCTCGAGTGGCCCCGGCGCGACCGCGGCGTCGCTCACGTCCACGCCGCGCGGCTCGCCGGGCCGGTTGCCGGCCCAGCGATCCTTGCCGGTCAGGACCCAGCGCCTCCCGCGACCCGAGAGCGATCCGCCTGCCACCTTCAGGCTCAGGGAGCGCGGCTCGTCCGTCGGGTTCACGACGGCCACGGTGAGCGACCGACCGTCCGGAGTCAGCGCGGCGACGGCATCCAGCGGCGCCGGCACGCCCGAGATCGCGACGGGCGTGACGCCGAATTGCTTGCGATACAGCGCCAGCACCAGCCCCGTCGGCTCCATCTCGGCCGCGGTCGCTGTCGTCTTGATCGCGCCGATGACGTTCACGGTCTGCGCGTAGTTGGCCATGAAGTAGAGGTCGCTGTTGCGGACCATCTCGTGCAGCGCGGCGGCCGCGCCCAGCGCGTCCTGCAGGAAGTAGCGCGTCCCCAGCTCGCCGTACTCGAAGGGCCCGTACCAGTAGTTCCACTCGTCGAGCGCGATACGGATGTCCCGCCCGCGCAGGGATGGCAGCGACTTGCGGTACCCGCGGTGCGCGTCCGCGATCCGGCGCACGGCCGCCACCGCCTGCGCCACGTGCGCGGGGACGTCCGGCTTGTCCTGCCAGTAGGTGTGCTCGCTGATGTGGGTCATGTGCGATGCGGCGGAGGCCAGCATCTCCTTCGACCAGTCGCCGACGGCGCCGACCGCGATCGGCTCGATCGAGGAGTCGGCCGCCTTCATCGCGTCCACGACGCGCCGGTGCTTCGCGACGTAGTCCTTGAGCGGCATGTGGCCGAGCTGCCAGTCGCCGTACATCTCGTTGCCGATGCCCCACCACTTGACGCCGTACGGCGCGGCGTGCCCGTTCGCGGCGCGCCGGGCGCCCCACTTGGTGGTGGCCGCGCCGTTCACGTACTCGACCTGCTCCGCGGCCGACTCCACGCCGCCGAGCCCGGTATTGACCGCGATGTAGGGCTCGGTGCCGAGCTCGCGCACGAGCGTCATGAACTCGTCCAGGCCCACGTCGTTGGGCTCGACGCCCTTCCAGGCCGGGTTCTTGCGCGGTGGGCGGCGGTCGCGGTCGCCGATCCCGTCCTTCCAGTCGTAGCCGCTCACGAAGTTCCCGCCGGGCCAGCGGTAGATGGGCGCGTCGAGCTGCTTGACGACCTCGAGCGTGTCCGGCCGCCAGCCCTGCACGTTGTCCTCGGGCATGAGCGAGACCGCCCCCACACGGAGAAGGCCGGAACCCCGGCTCAGGATCGAGAGGCGGCCGTTGTCCGTCGTCACCCGGGCCACGAACGACAACGTGGTGGTCTCGAACTCGGAGCCCAGGCTCTTCACCGTGGCCACCTGGCGGTCCGACGCCCCCGAGCCCCACGCGAGCGCCACCTCGACCGGCGCCGCCGTCGGGTCACCCGACAGCACGACGCGCGCAACGTACCTCCGGCCCGCCCGGAGGCCGAGCCGCTCCTGCTGGATGCCGTTGCCCTTCTCGCTCGCCGCGACGACGGGCGTGTGCTCGCCGGTGAACGGGCGCTCGCGCGTCATGGTCACCGCGCGCTTGTCGCCCAGGATCAGCCAGGGCGAGCGCACGAGCACTTCATAAGGATGGGCGTCGCCTTCCCAGGAGACCTTCTTGCCCGCGTGGACCTCCCACGCCGGCATCTCGCCGGTGACGGGGTAGTAGAACTTGCGGTCCTCGAGCATCTCGGCCCACAGCCCGCCGTAGATGCAGCGGCCGAGGTGCTCGATGAACTGGCCGTAGACGTACTTCGAGACGGGCTCGCGCTTCTGCGCGACGTCGATGGTGACGTCGGCCGGCGCGGCGGCGAGCGTGAGCGTGGCGAGGGAGAGGAGGAGCATGGGGCGAGAGGTTAGGGGCGGCAGGAGGCCGGGTCAAGCGTTCGGACCCGTGGTGTCAAGGGCGGGCGCGAGAATCCGACCGGTGAAGCTGGGAGGGATCGCGGTGCTACGATGAGCGTCGACAGGACAGCGCTCGTGCCGATCCCCGAATCGATTCCCGCCGGCGAGTTCGTGCCCACCGCGGACCAGCGTGTCGTGATGCACGGCATCCGTTGGTCCGACTACGAGGCGCAGCTCGCCATGCGTGGGGAGAGGTCGGTCCCGCGGATCGCGTACCTCGAAGGAGCGCTGGAGCTGATGAGCCCCTCCAAGGACCACGAGCGGATCAAGTCCTACATCGGCAGACTGATCGAGGCCTACGCTCTGGAGCGCGGGATCGACCTGTCTCCGTACGGCGCATGGACGCTGAAGAACGCGCCGCGCGAGGCGGGTGTCGAGGCGGACGAGTGCTTCATCGTCGGGAGCGACCAGGCGGCCGACAGGCCGGACCTTGCCATAGAGGTGGTCTGGACGTCCGGCGGCCTCGACAAGCTCGAGATCTACGCGCGCTTGGGCGTCCGCGAGGTCTGGTCCTGGCGGGAGGGCCGTATCGAGGTGCACCTGCTGCGCGGCGAGCGTTACGAGCCCTCGGACCGCAGCGGCATCTTCCCGCATCTGGACGTGGCGCTGCTGGCGTCGTTCCTGGACCGGCCGACGGTCTTGCAGGCGATTCGCGCCTTCCGTGATGCGCTGACGTCGAGCGGGCGGTCCTGATCGGTCATCAACGCGAGCAAGCATGGCCGACCCGCTACGGCCGAGAACAGAAGCCGACCGCCGGGCTTGCGATTGCCTCCTCGGCCTGTCGATCGGCGACGCGCTGGGCGCGCGCTGGGAAGGCTCGGGATTCGATCCCACTCGACTGGCGGCCGAGCGGGCTGCAGACGCCGCGCCTCCGCGCTGGACCGACGACACGCAGATGGCGCTGTCCGTGGTCGCGGTGCTCATCGCGGACGGCAGGATCGACCAGGACCGCCTGGCGGAGGGCTTCGCGAGCCGCTACGAGCCCTGGCGCGGCTACGGCCGCGGGATGCACGCGCTGCTGCCCGCGCTGCGGGACGGAGGCGATTGGCGCTGGCTGTCGGAGCGGCTGTTCCCTGGCGGGTCGTATGGAAACGGCTCCGCGATGCGCGTGGCGCCGCTGGGCGCGTACTTCCGCGACGCTCCCGCGGGGCAGGTGGTGGCCGAGGCGGAGCGCACGGCCGAGATCACGCACGCACACCCGGAGGCGAAGGCGGGCGCGGTGGCGACCGCGCTGGGGGCCTGGGTCGCGGCACGCAGCCGCGACCGGCAGCCGCCCGAGCCCGCGGAGTGGTGGAACGCGCTGCTCGCTCCGCTCGACCCGTCCCTGCGCGTCACGCGCGGCCTGCGTAACGCGGAGTCGCTCTCGCTGGACGCTTCCCTGAGCGAGGCCGTGGCCCGGCTCGGCAACGGCTCGCACGTGACGTGTGCCGACACGGTCCCGCTCGCGCTCTGGATCGCGCGGCGCCACCTCGACGACTTCGAGAGCGCGGTCCGTCACGCGGTGGGCGCGGGGGGAGACACCGACACGCTCGCCGCGATCGTCGGCGGGATCGTGGCCGCGCGCGTCGGCGTCGGGAAGATCCCGCAGCGATGGCGTGACGCCGTCGAGCCGCTCCCGATCGACTGACGCGTCCCGGGCGAACGATCGGCCCCGGGGCGGATCGAGCCCGCGGGAAGCAACCGGCCCCGGGGCCGGTTGACAACGACGCACTCAACCGGCCGCGCGGCCGGTCGACAGCCGCGCACGCACCTGTGGCCGGTCCGAGCGGGGCACGGCCGGTTGGGAGACTCGACCGTCTAGACCGCCTCGATCCCCGTCCGCAGGTCGGCCAGCAGGTCCTCGGCGTCCTCGCAGCCGACGCTGATGCGCACGAGGCCGTTGCCGATGCCGAGCGCGTCGCGCTCGGGCTGCGTGTAGCCCGCGTGGGTCATGGTCGCGGGATGCGAGATGAGCGTCTCGATGCCGCCCAGGCTCTCGCCGAGTGAGCACAGACGCACGGCGCGCAGCAGCCGGTCCGCCGCCTCGCGCGAGCCCAGGTCGAACGAGATCAGCGCGCCGAACCCGCTGGCCTGCTTCTTCTGGACCGCGTGGCCGGCATGGTCCTCGAAGCCGGGCCAGTACACGCGCTTGACCTTCGACTGCGACCGCAGGAACTCCGCGACCACACGCGCGTTCTGCTCGTGCCGCGGCATGCGCAGCGCGAGCGTCTTGGTCCCGCGCAGGACGAGCCACGAGTCCATCGGCGACAGGATCGCGCCCGCCGCGTTCTGGTAGAAGCGGAGCCAGTCGGCCACCTTCGTGTCCTTGACCACCACGACCCCGCCGACCGAGTCCGAGTGGCCGTTCAGGAACTTCGTGGTGGAGTGCACGACCAGGTCGGCGCCCAGCGCGAGCGGCTTCTGGAAGAACGGGCTCATGAACGTGTTGTCGACGGCCAGCAGCGCGCCGTGGCCGTGCGCGACGGTCGCGAGCGCCTCGATGTCGCAGACCTTCATCAGCGGGTTGGTGGGCGTCTCGATCCACAACAGGTCGAAGCGGCCGGCGGCCCGCGCGAAGGCCGAAGGATCGGACGCGTCGACGAACGCGAAGTCGATCCCGTACTGCGCGAGCACCTTGGTGAAGAGCCGGTGGGTGCCTCCGTACACGTTGTCGGAGACGACGACGCGCTGGCCCTGCTTGATCAGCGACAGCACGGCCTGCGTGGCCGCCATGCCGGACGCGTAGCAGTACGCGTCGGTGCCGCCCTCGAGCGCCGCCAGGTTCTTCTCGAGCGCGCGCCGCGTCGGGTTCTGCGTGCGCGCGTACTCGTAGCCCTTGTGCTGGCCGATGCCCTGCTGGACGTACGTGGAGGTCTGGAAGATCGGCGTGATGATGGCGCCGGTGGAGGGGTCCGGCTCCTGCCCGGCGTGGATGCAGTCCGTCGAAAATCCCATGAAGTGCCTCTACAGGTTCTCGAAAACGCCCTTGCCCAGGTACCGCTCGAAGCCGTCGGGGAACAGCGTGACGACCACGGCGTCGCGCGGCAGCGTGGCGGCGATCTCGCGCGCGGCATGGGCCGCGGCGCCGGCCGAGCCGCCGACCAGCAGGCCTTCGCGCCGGGCCAGCTCCTTGACCGCGGCGAAGGCCAGGTCGTCGGGCACCGTGCGCACCTCGTCCACCAGCGAGCGGTCCAGGGCACCCGGCCAGAACGAGTTGCCGATGCCCTCGACCTTGTGCGGTCCCGGCGGGCCGCCCCCCCAGATCGACCCCTGCGGCTCCACCAGCACGCCGCGCACGGACGCCGAGCGCTCCTTGAAGTAGCGCACGACGCCGGTGAACGTGCCGCCCGTCCCCGCGCCCATCACCACCGCGTCCGGCACGCGCCCGAGCTGCTCGTGGAGCTCGGCGGCCGTCGTGCGGTAGTGGTAGGCCGGGTTGTCCAGGTTCTCGAACTGCTGGGGCACGAAGGCGTTCGGGATCGCGCGCGCGACCTCGTGCGCCTTGGCGATCGCGGCCTGCATGCCGCCCTCGGTCGGCGTCAGGATGATCTCGGCGCCGAGCACGTTCATCACGGACGTCTTGGGGCCCATGAACTTCTCGGGCACCACGACGATCACGCGGTAGCCACGGCTGATACCCACCAGCGCCAGGCCGACCCCGGTGTTGCCCGCGGTGGGCTCGACGATCGTCGCGCCCGGCTGCAGGCGGCCCGCGGCCTCCGCGGCCTCGATCATCCCCAGCGCCGCGCGGTCCTTCACGCTGCCGCCCGGGTTCAGGAACTCCAGCTTCGCGGAGAGCGCCGCACCCTCGGTGGGACCGTAGCGCCGCAGCCGCAGCAGCGGAGTGGCGCCGACGAGCTCCAGCACGCCGTCGGCGACGCGGAGGGTGGACTCGGACGTCGTGGGCTTCATGAGCGGGCCACGCGAGGGACGGGAAACAAAAAAGGGGCCGTTCCTGCGGCCCCGAGACCCACGAAGTTAGCGCGGGCCCGCGGCCTCGTCAATCACGTCGGCGGAGCGAGCGGGGGGTCTGGGGGAGCGGACGCAGGCCCCCCCAGGGCAATGTCGAGGAAGCGCAGGCACGACTCCACCGGAAGGGGCGGGCTCAGCAGATGCCCCTGCATCCGGTCGCAACGGCGGTCGCGCAGGAACGCGAGCTGCTCCGTGGTCTCGACGCCCTCGGCCACGACCGTCAGCTTCAGCGTGTGCGCCAGCGCGATCACCGCGGTGGCGATGGCGGCGTCGTCGGGGTCGCTCGTGATGTCGCGCACGAAGGACTGGTCGATCTTGAGGCTGTCGATGGGCAGGCGCTTGAGGTAGCCCAGCGAGGAGTGCCCGATGCCGAAGTCGTCGATGGCGACGCGCACGCCCAGCGCCTTCAGCTCGCGCAGCGTCTCCACGGTCGACTCGGCGTTCTGCATCGCGCTGGTCTCGGTGATCTCCAGCTCCAGCAGCCGCGGCGGCAGCCCGCTCTCGAGCAGCGCGTCCTTCACCGTGTCGACGAGGTCGGGGGAGAGGAACTGCCGGGCGGAGAGGTTCACCGAGAGCGCGAGGTCCTCGTGGCCCAGCCGGTGCCACGCGACCACCTGCGTGCACGCCGCGCGCAGCACCCATCCGCCGATGGGCACGATGAGGCCCGTGGACTCGGCCAGGCCGATGAACTCGGACGGTCCCACCAGGCCGCGCTCCGGGCTCTGCCAGCGCAGGAGCGCCTCGACGCCGTAGACGCGCCCGCTGCCGATCTCGCACAGCGGCTGGTAGTAGAGGATCAGCTCCTTCTGCGCGGTCGCGCGGCGGAAGCTGCTCTCGGCCGCCAGGCGCGAGAGCGCCGTCTCCGTCATGCCGGCCGTGTAGAGCTGGTACCCGTCGCGTCCCTGCTCCTTGGCGCGGTACATCGCGGTGTCGGCGTACTTGAGCAGCGTCTCGGTGTCGCGCCCGTCCTCGGGGTAGAGGCTGATGCCGATGCTGGCGGTCACGTACAGCTCGCGGCCGTCCACGTCGAAGGGCAGGCGCAGCGACTCCAGGATCTTCTCGGCCACGGTGGCCACGTCCAGCGGCCGCAGGAGCCCGGGCAGGATCAGCGTGAACTCGTCGCCGCCCAGGCGCGCCACGGTGTCGCCCTCGCGCACGCAGGAGAGCAGCCGGCCCGCGACGCCCTGCAGCAGCCGGTCACCCCGGCTGTGGCCCAGCGAGTCGTTGATGACCTTGAAGCGGTCCACGTCCAGGAAGAACACGGCCACGCGCTGGCCCAGCCGGTGCGCCTGCGCGACCGCGACCGAGAGGCGGTCCTGGAAGAGCAGGCGGTTGGGCAGGCCCGTGAGCGCGTCGTGGTACGCGAGGTTCTTGATCTGCTCCTCGGACTGCTTGCGCTGGGTGATGTCGAACGCGGTGCCCAGCGCCGCGGCGCGCCCGCCGAAGTCGATCGAGTTGGCCGCGAACTGGACCCAGCGCTCCTGTCCGTCCTTGCGCACGAACTTGAACTCGTAGCTGCCCGGCACCGACTCCTTCTCCTGGCGCGCCATCCCGCGCAGCCGGACCAGGTTCCGGAAGTCCGGGTGGACCACGTCCCAGAAGTTCATGGCCTGCAGCTCCTGGCGCGAGTAGCCGCTGAGCGCCTCCATGAACGCGTTCGCGTACACGATGCGCGTGCCCTGGTAGATGAAGATCGCGCAGGGGGCGGTGTCGGCCAGGGTGCGGAAGCGGGCCTCGCTCTCCTTGAGCGCCTCCTCCGCCTGCCGGCGGTCCAGGGCGGTCGCCACCTGCCGCGAGACGAAGGCCAGGAGCTTCAGGTCCTCCTCGGTGTAGCGGACCGACTCGTCGTAGCTCTGGACGGCCAGCACGCCGAACGTCTGGTCGCCTCGCTTGAGCGGCGCGCCCATCCAGTCGACCGACGGATGCCCGACCAGCTCGACGTCGCCCCGCTCGCGCAGGCTCTTGAACTTCGGCGGCGAGGTGAGCAGCGGCTCGCCCGAGCGCAGGACCTTCTCGGTCACGCCCATCCCCGGCGCGTAGGGAGCCGGCGCCTTCGGCTCCTTCTCGTCCACGAAGTAGGGGAAGCTGATCCGGTCCGTCTCGCGATCGTAGAGCGCGATGTACAGGTTCCGCGCGGTCATCAGCTCGGCGATCGTCCGGTGCACCTCGGCGTACACCGTGCGCATGTCGCCGACGGCGGCGGTGATCTGGGCGATGCGATAGAGGGCGGACTGGAGCGTCAGGTCCTTCTGGCGCTGGCTGATGTCGCGGATCACCACCTGCCAGGCCGGCTTGTCGTTCAGGCTGAACGGCACCGATCCCACCTCGGCGTCGAGCGTGCTGCCGTCCCGCCGCACGAGCTTCTCGTGGACGAAGGGCAGCGGCTGTCCCTCGACCAGCAGGCGCATCCGCTCCAGGACGAGGGGCACCGAGTCCGGGTGGACGAACTCCAGGAGCGGGCGGCCCACGATCTCGTCCGCGCTGTCGTAGCCCAGCATCCGGACGCCGGACTCATTGCAGAAGACCACGTGGCCGTCGCAGTGGATGGCGACGCCGTCCGGAGAGAGCTCGATCAGGCGGCGGTACCGGTCTTCGCTCGCGAGGAGTGCCGGCTCGGTCAGGCGCCCGTCCGGGGGCTGGGCTGTCACGTGAGGGACTGTCGAGGGAGTCTCGGAGGCACTTCTTCACCCTGCTCGTCAGCGGCGTAGTGTACCAGCCCGCCCGGCCCGCCCACTGTGTCAGGACGTCCACAGCGTGCCCCTGGCGCACGCGCCCGGGCGCGTAACTGCCCGCGTTTGCTGTGAGTTGGGCATGGCAGCCTTCTTGCCTTGGCGTGCGGACGACGTACACTCTGGGCCCCTCGAAGGGAGGCAAGCGGGCGATGACACGAGCGGTGCTGCTGCTGTGCGGTGCGACCCTGGTGGCCGCGTCGGCCGGGGCGGGCGAGCTGAAGGTGCGCAGCGCGGGGCCCGAGGGCGAGATCGCCTCGCTCGAGCAGGCCAACGAGGTCCGCGTCGTGTTCGGCGAGCCCATGGTCGCCCTGGGCCGGATCCCCGATCCCGTGACCGCCCCGTTCTTCACCATCGCGCCCGCCGTCAAGGGGTCGTTCCGCTGGGCCGGCACCGACACCCTGATCTTCAAGCCCGCCGCACCGCTGCCGTTCGCGACCAGGTTCACGGTCACGATCGCCACCTCCGCGGTCTCCGTGAAGGGCAATGCGCTGGCGCAGCCGTACACGTTCTCGTTCACGACGCCGACCGCGAAGCTCCTGCGCACGAGCTGGTACCGCAAGACCGGCCTCTACGACTCGCCGGTCGTGATCGCCCTGCGCTTCAACCAGCCGGTCGAGCCGCTCGAGGTCTCGAAGCACCTGAGCCTGCGCTACGAGCCGCACGCCTGGACGGCGCCGGGCCTGCCGCAGGCCACGCGCGAGCGCCTGGCCGCGCTCGACCCGCAGTCCGTGGCCGACTACGAGGCCAAGGTCGCGCGCACGCAGGCCGCCACGCAGTCGCGGGCGATCGTGCCCTACTTCAACGCGACCACCTGGGACAAGGAGAGCTTCCCGGCCTCGTCCGACCTGGTCGTGCTGGAGACGAAGGAGGTTCCGCCGACGGACGGGTGGATCCACATCTGGCTCGACGGCCAGGTGCCGGCGGCCGGGGGCGGCGAGTCGGGCCGCGAGGAGCAGAAGTACACGATCAAGCTGGAGCCCACGCTGTTCGTGGACGGGCCGGTCTGCTCCGCCGCCTGCGACCCCGAGGGCTACAACCCGCTGCGGCTGCGCGCGAGCGTCAACCCGACGCAGGTGCGCCGCTCGCTCTCCGTGTGGGACGTGACCGATCCCGCGAAGGAGACGGCGCTCAAGCCGAAGAAGCCCGGACAGGCGGAGTCGGACGAGGACGCGCGGACCGAGATCCACGAGGTGCAGGAGTACGAGTACGACCACTCCTCGCACATCGACCTCGAGTACGTCGGCTTCCCGCTGAAGCCGGCGCGCACGTACGCGCTCGCCGTGTCGCGCGCCCTCAAGGCCCGGGACGGGCAGACGCTCGGGTACACGTGGGTGGGCACGCTCGAGAACTGGCGGCAGAACGCGTTCAGCAGCTTCGGCGAGGGCCACGGCGTCTGGGAGTCGACCGGCGGGTCCGTCCTCCCGTTCCACGCGCGGAACCTGCAGTCGGTGTCGCAGTGGGCGGACCCCATCCAGCCCGACGCGCTGATGCCGGCCGTGCGCAAGCTCCAGGAGAACGAGGGCCCGCGCTCGAAGGAGCCGGCGCCGCCCCAGGCCGCCGCTCGCACGCTGCGCCCGAAGCCCGACGCGCTGCAGTCCTACGGGCTCGACCTCAAGGGACTCTTGTCGCCGGCCGGCACCGGGCTGGCCTGGGCCGGCCTCGTGGACGGCACCCCCATCGCAAAGTCGCGCTTCGCGGACTCCTCGCGCCGGCACGACACCATCGTGCAGGTCACGAACCTGGGCGTCAGCGTGAAGGACAGCCCGGTCAACACGCTGGTGATGGTGACGCGCCTCTCGGACGGCCAGCCGGTCGAGGGTGCGGCCGTCACCATCCGCGATCTCGACAACAGGGTCGTCTGGACCGGCCCCACGGACGCGCGCGGCCTGGCGCTCGCACCCGACACGCTGCTGCGCGACCCCGACGAATGGTGGCGGTTCCGCTTCCTCGTCACGGCCGAGAAGGACGGCGACGTCGCGTACGTCGGCAGCGACTGGAACGAGGGCATCGAGCCCTGGTCGTTCGCGGGCTCGTTCGACCTGCACGAGGCCAGGCCCTTGCTGCGCGGAAGCGTGTTCACGGACCGCGGCGTCTACAAGCTGGGCGAGGAGGTCCACTTCAAGGCCGTGCTGAGGTGGGACACGGCGAAGGGCATCGAGCTGTTGGCGCCCGGCACCGAGGTGGAGGTGGTGCTGGAGGACAGCCAGGCCGGCGAGAAGGACAAGCGCACGATCACGGTCTCCGAATGGAGCAGCGCCGACTGGACCTTCACGCTGCCGATCGACGGTCCGCTGGGTCGCTACCAGGTTTCCGCGAAGGCGGCGGGCCGCCAGGTCTCGGGCGGCTTCCTGGTCGCGGCCTACCGGCGACCCGAGTTCCGCGTCGACACCAACCTGGCGGGGGAGACGTCGCTGGCCGGGGTGACGCTCAAGGGCATCGTGAACGGCCGCTACCTGTTCGGCGCGCCGATGGCGGGGCGGGACGTGCGCTGGACGTACTCGCGGCAGCCCATCGAGACGGTTCCCGCGAAGGTGCTGGAGCGGTTCCCGTCCGACCGGTTCGCATTCCTGCTCGAGGACTGGGACTCGCGCGAGTACCGCGCGGCCGAGACGCTGCGCACGGAGAGCGCCAGGCTCGACGCCGAGGGCCAGCTCTCGCTCGACCTCCAGACCACGAAGGACGCGGGCAGGCCGTGGGAGTACGCGCTCGAAGGCGAGGTCACGGACGTCACGCGACAGGCGATCGCCGGCCGCGCGTCGTTCCGCGTCGATCCGGCTCCCTGGTACGTCGGGCTCAAGCGGCCGCCCTACTTCGGGGACGTCGACAAGGGCATCGACACCGAGGTGGTCGCGGTGGACCTCCAGGGCGCGCCCGCCGCCGGGGTTCCCGTCCACGTCACGTTGACGCAGGTCCAGTGGAACAGCGTGCGCCGCGCCGAGGGCGGGGGATTCTACACCTGGGACACCGAGCGGAAGGAGGTGCCGGCGGGCGAGTGGGACGTCACCACGACCGACACGCCGGAGCCGCTGCACGTGCCGCTGCCGTCGGGCGGCTACTTCGTGCTGCGTGCGACCGCGACCGACGCGGACGGGCGGTCGACGACGACCACGACCGGCTTCTACGCGCTGGGCGCCGGCTACACCGCCTGGCAGCGATACGACCACAACCGCATCGACCTGGTGCCCGAGCGCGCGACGTACAAGCCGGGCGAGACGGCGCGGCTGATGGTGAAGTCGCCCTGGGAGACCGCGACCGCGCTGCTCACCACCGAGCGCGAGGGCGTCCGCACGTACGAGACCTTCGCGCTGACGTCCACGCAGCAGACCGTGAGCGTGCCGGTCACGGAGAAGGACATCCCGAACGTGTTCGTGTCGGTGCTGCTGGTCAAGGGACGGACCGGCAACTTCAGCGGCGAGGACACGAGCGACCCGGGCAAGCCGGCCTTCCGCCTGGGCTACGCCGAGCTCAAGGTGGAGGACGCGTCGCGGCGGCTCAAGGTCGCGGTCGCCTCCGATCGCGAGGAGTACCGCCCGGCGTCCAAGGCCCGCGTCGACGTCACAGTGACGGACGCGAACGGCCAGCCGGCCGCGTCCGAGGTCACGCTCTGGGCCGTGGACTACGGCGTCCTGTCGCTCACGAACTACCGGACGCCGGACCTGCTGGGCTCGGTCTACCTGGACAAGGCGCTGCAGGTGATGAACCAGGACTCGCGGCAGCGCATCATCAGCCGCCGCGTGCTCACGCCCAAGGGCGCCGACGAGGGCGGCGGCGGAGGGATGGACGAAGGGCCCGGCACGCCGGTGCGCAAGGACTTCCGCGTGCTCGCGTTCTGGCTCGGCTCGCTGCCCACGGACGCGCAGGGCCGCGCCACCACGACCGTCACGCTCCCCGAGAGCCTCACGACCTACCGGATCATGGCGGTGGCATCGGACCGCCAGTCGCGCTTCGGGCGCGGCGACCGCGAGATCCGCATCAGCAAGCCCGTCCTGCTGCGCGCGGCGTTCCCGCGCTTCCTGACCAGGGGCGACCGCGCGCAGTTCGGCGCCGCCGTCACCAGCCAGCTCAAGGACGGCGGAGCGGCGATCGTCACCATGCGCAGCCTCGACCCGTCGGTGCTGCAGGTCGAGGGCGACGCGAAGCGGACCGTGAACATCGGGCCCAAGGCGACGCAGGAGGTGCGCTTCGACCTGCGCGCGCTCTCGAGCGGGCGCGCCCGCGTGCAGATGTCGGTGAAGCTGCTGAACGAGACGGACGCGTTCGAGGAGTCGCTGCCGGTGACGGTGGTGGTCACGCCGGAGGTGGTGGCGGCGTACGGCAGCACGCAGGACAAGGCGGTCGAGTCGCTCGAGCTGCCGGCCGGCATCGATCCCGCGCGCGGCGGCCTCCGACTGGAGATGGCCTCGACGGCGCTGGTCGGCCTGGGCGAAGGGGCCCGCTACCTGGTGACGTACCCGTACGGGTGCGCCGAGCAGCGCGCGTCCGCGGCACTCGCGCTGATGCTGGCGGCGGACCTGGGCGCCGCGTTCCAGCTCCCGGAGATCCCCGCGCCGAAGCTCAAGCAGGCCTCCGCCGACACGCTCAAGGAGCTGGAGGGCTTCCAGTGCGAGAACGGCGGGTTCGCCTACTGGAAGGGCGGGTGCGAGTTCACCTCGCCCTACCTCACGAGCTACGTCCTGCACGTGCTCCAGCGCGGCGGCAGGCTCTCGTACCCCGTGTCCGCACCGGTGCTGGACCGGGGCTACGCGCACCTGGAGAAGGAGCTCGCGACCGAGCGGCCGACGAACGAGGGCTGGTGGCCGGCCTACACGGCGTGGCAGGCGTTCGCGGTCAAGGTGCTGGCCGAGGGCGGGCGCACCGTGGACAGCCACCTCACGCGGCTCCACGGCTATCGCGAGCGCATGCCGGTCTTCGGGCTGGCGTACCTGCGCGACGCCCTGTCCGCGAAGGGCGAGACGGGCGAGCGGCCGGCCGAGCTCGACCGCCGGATCGCGAACGCGATGCTGCCCGAGGGCGGCACCGCGCACATCGAGGAGCTGTCGGACCCGTACCTGCTCTGGTTCTGGAACTCGAACGTGCGGTCGACCGCGATCGCGCTGGGCACGATGGTCCGCACCAACCACGACCCCGCCCTCGAGCCACGCATCGTGCGCTGGCTGATGCAGGCGCGACAGAAGGGCCGCTGGGGCAACACGCAGGAGAACGCGTGGGCCATGGAGGCGCTCGTCGACTACTACCGCGCGCGCGAGTCCGAGGTGCCGGACTTCACCGCGGTGGTGACGCTGGCCGAGGACACGCTGGCGCAGGCGCGCTTCGCCGGCCGGTCGGCCGAGTCGCAGGTGCGCGAGGTCCCGCAGGCCGAGCTCCAGAAGAAGGGCAAGCCGGGCGAGCGGATGGATCTGGGCTTCGCCCGGCAGGGCACGGGCACGCTCCACTACGGGGCGCGCCTCACCTACGTGCCGACCGGTCCGGTACCTGGCGCGCTCGACCAGGGCTTCGCGGTCGAGCGCTCGTACGCGCCCGCGAAGGCCGAGCGATCGCCCGGCACGACCTTCCAGGCGGGTGAGCTGGTGAAGGTCATGCTGCGCCTGCGCCTGCCCAAGGAGCGCCGGTACGTCGCGGTGGTGGACCCGCTGCCGGCCGGCTTCGAGCCGGTCGAGACGGCGTTCGCCACGACGGCCCGCACCGTCGCGGAGCAGACGGACGTGCAGAGCTCGACCGACTGGCAGGACTGGTGGCAGCGCGGGGGCTTCGACCACGTGGAGCGGCACGACGACCGCGTGCAGCTGTTCGCCACCCGCCTCTCCGAGGGCGAGCACGAGTACTCGTATCTCGCCCGCGCGACCACGTCGGGCACGTTCCAGGTCGCGCCCGCGCGGGCCGAGGAGATGTACGCGCCCGAGGTCTTCGGACGGACCGCGAGCACGGTCGTGGACGTGAAGCCGTGACCAGGCGCAAGCTCTGCGTCCTCTGTGTGCTCGGTGGCCTCGTGGCCGCGGGCGCCTGGGTTCGCCTGGGTCCGCTGCCCGACGACCTGCTGGCCCCGGAGCGGCGCACGTCGACCGAGATCGTGGACCGCGGCGGCCATCCTCTTTATGAGGCGCTGTCGGCCGACGGCACGCGCAGCCGGGCGCTCCACGCCGACGACCTGCCGCCGGCGCTGGTCGCGGCCACGCTGGCCGCGGAGGACCGCCGGTTCTACAGCCATCCCGGGGTCGACCCGTTGGCCCTCGTGCGCGCGGTCTGGCACAACCTGCGCGCCGGGCGGCTCGTCGAGGGCGGGTCCACGCTCACGCAGCAGGCCGTGAAGCAGCTCATCGCGCGCCCACGCACGGCGCGCGGCAAGATGCGCGAGGTGCTGCTGGCGCTGCGGCTCGAGCACCGGCTGAGCAAGGCCGAGGTGCTCGCGCTCTACCTGAACGTCGCGCCCTACGGCAACCAGATCGTGGGCGCGGAGGCCGCCAGCCGCGCGTACTTCGGCGTCTCCGTGCACGACCTGACGCACGCGCAGGCCGCCTTCCTGGCGGGGCTCCCGCAGAGGCCGAGCGCGTTCAACCCCTGGCGCGGCGGGGCCGCCGCCTTCAAGCGCCAGCAGCAGGTGCTGGACCGCATGGCCGCCCAGGGCCGCCTCACGCCGGAGGAGCTGGCCGCCGCCCGCGCGGAGCGCCTGCGGCTGGTGCGCGACGCGCGCGCGTTCCTGGCCCCGCACTTCGTCGAGCGCGTGCGGTCCCAGGCGCCCGCCGGCGCGCGACGGATCGAGACGACGCTCGACGCGGACCTGCAGCGGCGGGTGCGGGGCATCCTGGAGATGCACCGCCCGCGCCTGCTCGCGCACGGCGCGCACAACGTCGCGGTGGCCGTGCTCGACAACGCGAGCGCGACCTGGCTGGCCTGGGAGGGCTCGGGTGACTACCTCGATGCGGACCACGGGGGCGCGATCGACGGCGTCGTGAGCCCGCGCCAGCCGGGATCGGCGCTCAAGCCCTTCACGTACGCGCTCGCCTTCGAGCGCGACTTCACGCCGGCCACGGTGCTGCCCGACCTGCCCGCGCACTTCGAGACCGCGCGCGAGGGCGTCCTCTACGGCCCGCGCAACTACGACGGGATCTTCCGCGGGCCCCTGCGCGCGCGCATGGCGCTGGCGGGGTCGGAGAACGTGCCCGCCGTGTGGCTCCTCGCGCAGGTGGGCGTGCCGGACCTGCTGCGCCTGCTGCGCCGCGGCGGCTTCACCACGCTGGACAAGACGGCGGATCACTACGGCTTCGCACTCACGATGGGCGACGCGGAGGTGCGCCTGCACGACGTGGTCGCGGCCTACGCGGCGCTCGCGCGGGGCGGCTCGTACCGGCCGCCCCGGACGATCCGCTCGATGATCTCCGCGGACGGTCGCGTGAGCGCGCCCGAGGAGGGGGCGGCCGAGCGTCTGGTCTCGCCCGAGAGCGCCTTCTGGGTGGCGGACGTGCTGTCCGACCCCGAGGCGCGCGCGTACGTGTTCGGCCGCGGGGGGAGCCTCGACCTCCCGTTCCCGGTCGCGGTCAAGACCGGCACCTCGCAGGCGTACCACGACAACTGGACGGTCGGCTTCACGAAGGACGTCACGGTCGGGGTGTGGGTCGGCAACTTCGACCGCACGCCGCTCCAGAGCGCATCCGGCGTGGTGGGCGCGGCGCCCGTCTTCCATGATGTGATGCTGGCCGCGCAGCAGGCGGTCGCCGGCCGCCTGCCCATCGGCGTGGTCGACACCCTGCCCGCGGCGCCCGCCTCGCTCGAGTCGACGCAGGTGTGCCGGCTGAGCGGCCTGCGCGCGACGCGCGCCTGCCCGGCCGTGGGACCCGAGTGGCTGCGCGCCGGCCGCCTGCCGGCGACGTGCACGTGGCACCGCGACGACGGAGGGCGGACGCTCGTGGCCTGGCCGTCGCGCTATCGCGCCTGGGCGAAGGCCCAGGGCCTGCTGGACGAGGTCGCGGCCGCTCCCGCGACGGCGCACGCGCCGCGGCCGGCTCCGCGCGCCGCGCTGCGGATCGTCAGCCCCCCGCCCGGCGCGACCTACCTGCGCGATCCCACCCTGCGGGCGGAGTTCCAGACGCTGCCGCTGCGCGCCGAGGCGTCCACGCCGCCGCTCACCTGGGAGGTGAACGGCAGGACGGTCGGCACCACCTCGCCCGAACGCGCGCTGCCCTGGACCCTGGTGGCGGGCGCCCACGTCATCCGCGTCACCGACGGCCGCGGCCGTCAGGCGGAAGCCTCGATCCTCGTCAAGTAGCCGGCCTGCCGCGCCAGGTTGAGCGTCGCGTTGTCAACACGTTCCGGAACGTGTTGAGTCCATGCCACTCAAGCCGTCCCGGGGCGGATGGATGCCTCCACGTCTTGACAGGAACCTTCCTTGCTCCTAGATTAGTTCGAGTTCGTACTATTCGGGAGCGAACGAAATGCGCCTGTCCCTGGTCCCCCCGGTCCACCGGGCCACCCACCGCATCGGCCTGCTGCTGGCGTCCACCCGGCCCTCGCTGGGCCTGAGCCAGGGCGAGGCCCACCTGCTGGCGGAGCTGCACGAGGCGGGGCCCTGCACGGTGGGCGCCCTGCACCACGCGTTCGCCCACCGCAAGTCCACGCTCACGGGCATCCTCGACCGCATGGAGGAGCGGGGCCTGGTGCGGCGGCGGCTGCGGGAGGAGGACAGGCGCTCGTTCTCGGTCGAGCTGACGCCGAAGGGGGAGCAGGCCGCGGCGCGCGCGCACCAGCGCCTGGCGCGCCTGGAGGCGGCCGTGCGGCGCAGCGTGAGCCCGTCGGACCTGCGGGGCTTCGCGGCGGTGGTGGAGGCGCTGGCCAAGGAGGCGGAGCGTGAGTGACGAGCAGTTCCTGGTGGCGTTCGAGGCGGGCACGCTGCCCAAGGAGGAGTTCTCGCACCGCCAGCACGTGCGCCTGGCCTGGCTGTACCTGGGCCGGCACGAGTTCGAGGACGCCTCGCGCCGCGTCGTCGAGGGCATCAAGGCCTTCGCCGCGCTGCACGGCGCGACAGGCCTCTACCACGAGACCATCACGCGGGCCTGGCTGCGGCTGATCGCGGACGGCCGCCGGCGCGTGCCCGAAGCCGACACGTTCGCCGGGTTCCTGGAGGCCAACCCCGCGCTCACGGTGAAGGGCGCGCTCGATCCCTACTACGAACCGGCCACGCTCCAGACGGACGAGGCGCGCGGGCGTTTCGTCGCGCCGGACCGCGCCCCGCTGCCCTGACGGCGGCGTATACTCGGCGTCAGCCATGCCCTTCCACACCGAGCGGCTCACCTGCAAAGGCTGCGGCGCCGTCTTCATCGTCGGCGGCGAGCGCATCGACATGCCGGGCGACTTCCACTTCTTCCAGGTCGCCTGCC
>JAICEW010000095.1 GCA_025923995.1 Vicinamibacteria bacterium
ACCAGCACCGCGTTGTTGTCGGTGGGCGCGCCGCCGATCAGCACGTAGTTGCCCTTGGCCTTGTGCCTGGCCGCGTACTCCGCCTGCAGCTCGCCCACACGCTCCGCATCGAACGAGATGTAGTAGTCGAGGTCCGAGTCGCGGATGAGGCGGTCGTAGGCGATGACAGGCACGCCCATCTTGTGCGCCGACTCCACGATGGTCGCGGTGGTCTTGGCGTTGTGCGGCACCACCACCAGCACCTGCACACCCTGGGTCAGCAGGTTCTCCGCCTGCGCGTTCTGCAGCGCGTCGTCGCTGTTGGCCGCCTGCACCAGCACCTTGGCCCCGGCCGCCTCCGCGTGCTTCACGAAGAGGTCGCGGTCGCGCTGCCAGCGCTCCTCCTTGAGCGTGTCCATGGAGAAGCCGATCACCACCTGCTTTCCGGCGGCCGGCGCGACGGACGCGCCGCCTCCGCCTTCCGGCTTCTGGGAGCAGGCCGGCAGCGTGCAGGCACCGAGCGCGAGCGCGAGTGCGACCTTTCGCATGACGAGGGATCCTCCTGAAGACGTGGCCGCGAGACTAATCTCCCGGGCCTCCCGCGTCAACAGTGTGCGCCGACGGACGTCAGCGCGCGGACGCGGTGAGACGCTTCCACTCCGGGTCGGCGCGCAGCGACGCGAAGTCGGGATCGTCGCGCACGTGCTGCAGCTCGCCGTGGCCCAGGGCCAGGCCCTGGGCCAGCTCACGCAGCGCCTCCGGGGTGCGGCCCTGGACCGCGTGCAGGCGGGCCGTCTGCACGAAGTAGGTGGTGTCGTCGCCCCGCAGCCGCGCCGGCTCGGCCGCGGGCTTGCCCAGCCGCGCCAGGGCGCGCGCCAGGAAGTTCGCCACCTGCCAGTCGGCCGCGCTGGTGCCCGCGTCCTCGCGCGACTGCTGGAGCCGGCAGTAGGCGATGAGCCGCTCGAGCACGGGCTCGCCCTTCTCCCACTCGCCGTTCAGCTGGTGCGCGACGCCGGCGTAGTAGAGGGCCGCCAGGTCGGCGCCGACCACGCCCTGGTGCTGGTGCCCGAACCCGCGCGGCGTCCGCTCGAAGGCCGCCAGCAGGCTCTGCGCCGCCTCGGGGTAGCGCCCCTGCGCGAGCTGCATCCAGCCCCGCAGGTGGTACGCGTTCCCGTACCCGGGATCGAGCGCGAGCGCGCGGTCGATCAGCCTGATCGCCTCGGCCGGCTCGCCGGCCATGTAGAGGCCCCAGGCGGCGTCGGTCAGGTTCGTCGCGTCGGCCTCGGGGGCCACCGCCACCGCGCGGCACTCCGCCAGGGCCTCCACGCGCCGGCCCGCCTCCAGCGCCACGCGTCCGAGCACGGTGCGCTGGCGGAGGAACTCGGGCCCCTCGCGCGTGGGCCACAGGCGCACGGACTCCTGCGCGTGCTCCACCGCGCGGGCGAACTCGCCCTTGCGGCGGAAGGCGGTGGCCAGCAGCGAGGCCAGCCGCGCCCGCTCCGCGCTGGGCAGCGACGGCGACGCCACGTGCGTCTCGCCCACCAGGATCAGCTCGTCCCAGCGGCCCAGCGTGGCGAACGTGTCCGCCACGACCGTGGGCACGCCGGCCTCCTGCGCGAACGTCGGATAGAACTGGAGCAGCGCGTTCCAGCGGCGCAGCGCGATGTCGGGCTGCTGCTGGAGGATGAGCGCCTCGAAGCTCTCGACCAGCAGCCGGTCGCGGTCGGGCAGCTCCTTGAGCAGGCGCGCGGCGGCGCGGATGGCCGGCGCCGGATCGGGCTCGCCGTACCCCCAGCGCCTCCGGCCCTGCTGGATCTCCGCCTTCTTCACGTACGCCTGCGCGAACGACGGATCGAGCTTGAGCGCCTCGTCCAGCCGCTTCTCCGCCTCCTCCCACGCGGTGCGTCCGCCGCGGGCCTGCAGGGTCAGCGCCTCGACGTAGTGCCGCGACGCCTCGACGGAGCGCGTGGCCAGGCGGGCCGGGCGGAACCCGGTCGCGCCCGGACCCGGCGAGGGCGTGAGGTGGTGCAGGAGCTTGAGGCAGAGCTCGTCCACGCCGTCGAGCAGGTCGCTCGGATGGCGCCCGCGGACCGACGCGGTGCCCTCGGTGCGGCCGGTGAGGACGTCCGCGACCTGGGCCGTCAGTACGAACTGGTCGCCCACGCGGACGAACGACCCGGTGACGAGCTTCTCCGCGCGCAGCCCGCGCGCGACCTGCGAGGCCCCTTCCGCGGTGGGGCCCGAGTCCTCCGTATAGCCGGCCTCGACGAGCGCGGCGCCCAGCCGGTGGCGCGCGACGACCCGGATGCCCGGCGTCTGGCCCAGCTGCGAGCGGATCATCTCCGCCAGGCCCTGTCGCAGCCAGCCGCTCTCGGGCGTGGGCTCCTCGACGGTCAGCGGCATCACGAGCAGCGAGCCCAGCTCGACGCCGGCGCTCGACGCCGGGAGCAGACGGGCGCGGCCCCATTTCCAGAGGGACCAGGAGAGGGTGCCGGCCAGCACCACCGCCAGCGCGATCGCGCCCACGATCCACGGACGCGGCCAGGGGGGCCAGGGTCCGCGGCGCTCGGGGGCCGCCGGCGGTGCCGGAGCCGCGACCGCGGCGCCTCCGTTGCCCTCCGCCTCCGTCGCGCCCGCCTGCGCCTCCTTCACGGTGGCCAGGAACTGGTATCCGCGCCGCGGCACGGTCTGCACGTACTGCGGGCTCTTGGCCGGGTCGTGCAGCGCGCGCCGGATGTCGACCACGCACTGGACGAGGACGTCGTCCGTCACGAAGGTGCCCGGCCAGAGCCGCTCCATCAGCTCGGTCTTGGGCACCACACGCCCCGGGTGGCTGGCCAGGTAGTACAAGGTCTCGAACGGCTTGGGGGCGAGCGAGACGACCTGGCCCGATTCGAGGAGCCGGCCCGTGTCCGCGTCGGCGACGAAGGGCCCGAAGGCGAGGGCGGGTGGGGTCGGGGCGGACTCCGGCTCCTCGCCGACGTTGAGTTCGCCGACTCTTCGCCGATCGCTCGTCACTTCGGAGCGACGCAGACTCATGTTTGACGCGGACGGAAATGGACGGCAGAGAAAGTACGGGCCTCCGTCCGCCGGCCAGGATCATGGACGGAAAGCCGTCCGAGATCAAGGGGTTGGCGGGATTCCACGTTTTTCAAGGCCGGTGGGCCGGCGGTGGGCCCGTTCAGGATCGGCGGGGAGGATCCGCGAGCAGGGACGGCAGGCGCTGCACGAACGCTCCGCGCGGCAGCACGAGCGTGCAGCCGGCCTCGACCGCGGCCCGGCCGGTCTCCGCGTGGACGTGCCCGAAGAACCCGACCGTCGCCGCCGGCTCGCTTGCCAGCGCGGTGAGCGCGGCCGGCCAGGGCAGGCGCTGGCTGTCCAGGTCGAGCAGCACGAGCCCGGCGCCGGCCCGAACCGCGTCCACCACGGCGTCCACCGTCCGGACGGCGCGCACCTCGGCGCCCGCGCCGCGGCCCGCCTCGCGGATGCGCGAGAGGAACATCAGGTCGTCGACGAGGGCCACCACCAAGGGCATGCGCGAGCCTACCACCCCGCTTGACTCGCGCTCACGCGGCGAGAATGATTACGATTCTCGCCGGGACGCGAGCAGCCCGCGCGGCGGTCGCACGATCACTGTCGAGGAGACCACTGATCCATGAACAAGCTGAAGGGGACCAAGACCCACGAGAACCTCAAGCACGCGTTCGCGGGCGAGAGCCAGGCGAACCGCCGGTACCTCTATTTCGCGCGCGCGGCGGATATCGAGGGCTACCCGGAGATCGGGGGCCTCTTCCGCGACACCTCCGAAGCCGAGACCGGCCATGCGTTCGGCCACATGGACTTCCTGAAGCACGTCGGCGACCCTGCCACCGACGTCGCGTTCGGCAACACCCGGCAGAACCTGCAGTCCGCCATCGAGGGCGAGACCTACGAGTACACCCAGATGTACCCCGGCATGGCCAAGACCGCGCGCGAGGAGGGCTTCCCCGAGGTGGCGGAGTGGTTCGAGACGCTCGCCAAGGCCGAGCGCAGCCACGCGGGCCGGTTCACCAAGGGCCTCGAGGGCCTGAAAGAGCTTTAGCGAGCTGGAGGGCGCTGCGTCGCGCCCCCAGACCCCCCCTCGCTCCGGCGAGGTGAAGTCGCCTGCGCTCGTGTCCGTGGTTCGCGCAGCCGGTGGTTGCCCTTCCTCGATCCAAACAACCATGCCCTTTGATCCGCGGGACCCGTCGTTCTTCGACGTGCAGGCGGTCGAGAAGGAGCTGGCCCGCGTCACCGAGATCTGCGACGGGTGCCGGCGCTGCCATCGGCTCTGTCCCTCGTTCGACTTCATGCTGGAGCGGGTGGACGCGCACGAGGGCGACGTCGCCCAGGTCACGCGCGCCGACTACCGGCGCATCGTGGACCTGTGCTGGCAGTGCAAGCTGTGCTTCAACCACTGCCCGTACACGCCGCCGCACCGGTGGGCCATCGACTTCCCGCGCCTGATGCTGCGGGCCAAGGCCGCCCGCGCTAAGGAGGAAGGCGTCACGCGGCAGGACCGCTGGCTGGGCGACGTGGACCGCGTCGGGTCGTTCGCGTCCGCGGTGGCGCCGCTCGCGAACCTCGCGAACGGCTTCAAGCCGCACCGCATCGCGATGGAGGCGGCCGTCGGCGTCCACCGCGACCGCAACCTGCCGCGGTTCCATCACCAGACGTTCGCGCGCTGGTTCCGCGGTCGCGCGGAGCGGCCGGCGGCTGCGGAGGGCCGCAAGGTCGCGCTCTTCTTCTCCTGCTCGGTCAACTACAACGAGCCGCAGGTGGGGCGCGACGCGGTGGCCGTGCTCGAGAAGAACGGCTGCGCGGTCGCCTGCCCCGAGCAGGTGTGCTGCGGCATGCCCTATCTCGACGGCGGCGACATCGACCGCGCGACCGCGAACGCGAAGCGCAACCTGGCCGCCCTGGCCCCGCTGGTGAGGGAGGGCGCGACGGTGGTCGTGCCGCAGCCGACCTGCTCGTACGTGCTGAAGCAGGAGTACCCGCTGCTGGCGCCCGGCGAGGAGGCGGACGCGGTGGCGGCCGCCACGCGCGACGTCTTCGAGTACCTGGCCGGCCGCAAGGCCGAGGGCACGCTGGACACGTCGTTCCCTGGCACGGCGCCGGGCAAGGTGGCCTACCAGATGCCCTGCCACCTGCGCGCGCAGAACATGGGCTTCAAGACGCGCGACGTGCTGCAGTCGATCCCTGGCACGCAGGTGAGCGTGGTCGAGCGCTGCACCGCCATGGACGGGACCTGGGGCATGAAGAAGGAGTACTTTCCGATCAGCCTCGGGTTCGCGCGCAAGGCGGTCGAGCAGATGGAGGTCACGGAGCCCGCGGTGTACGCGACCGACTGCACGCTCTCCGCCCTGCAGATCGAGGCCGTGCAGGGCAAGAAGCCGGCGCACCCGCTGGGGCTGCTGCGGGTGGCGTACGGGCTGGCGGACGAGAGGTGATGGACAAGGTGGCCCTGTCCGAGCTGCGGGACATCGCGCAGTACGAGCGCGTGCGCGAGTCGGAGCGGGCGCGCATCATCGAGAGGAAGCGCCCGCGCCGGGTGGGCCTGGGCGAGAACCTCACGCTGCTGTTCGAGAACCACGACACGGTGCTCTTCCAGGTGCAGGAGATGATGCGCACCGAGCGCATCGTCGACGAGGGGAAGATCCAGGACGAGCTCGACACCTACAACGCGCTCATCCCGGGCCCGGGCGAGCTGTCGGCCACGCTCTTCATCGAGATCCCCGGCATCGCGCGCCTGCCGACCGGCGAGATGCGCGCCGCCGTGAACCGCTTCCGCGGGATCGACGAGGGCCACGTGAGGCTGCAGATCGGGCCCCACGTGGTGCCCGCGCGCTTCGAGCGGGGCGACACGCACGAGGAGAAGATGGCGGCGGTCCACTACGTCCGCTTCGCCGTCCCCGAGGAGGCGCAGCCGATGCTGGCCGACGCCGGCGCGGTCGTCCGCCTCGTCTGCACGCATCCGAACCACCCGGCCACGACGGACCTCGCGCCGGAGACGCGGGCGGAGCTGGCGGCGGACCTGGCATGAGCAAGGGCCGGCTGGAGGCGTTCAGCGACGGCGTGATCGCGATCCTGATCACGATCATGGTGCTGGAGCTGAAGCCGCCCCACGAGGGGACGCTCGCGGCGCTGCGCCCGCTGTGGCCCGTGATGACGAGCTACGTGCTGAGCTTCATCTACCTCGCCATCTACTGGAACAACCACCACCACCTGCTGCAGGCGGTGCGCCAGGTCAACGGGCGCATCCTGTGGGCGAACCTGCACCTGCTGTTCTGGCTGTCGCTCGTCCCCTTCGCCACCGCCTGGATGGGCGAGAGCCACTTCGCTCCCCTGGCCGTGGCGGCGTATGGCGTGCCCCTGCTGATGGCGGGCGTCGCGTACTACATCCTGGAGCGCGCCCTCATCGCCCATCACCCCCAGGACCCGACCCTGGCCGGCGCCGTGGGAGCCGACCTGAAGGGCGTGGCGTCGGTCGTCATCTACGCCGTCGCCATCGCGCTCTCGTTCGCGGTGCCGTGGCTGTCGTGCGCGCTCTACGCCGGCGTCGCCATCTGGTGGCTCGTCCCCGACCGCCGGATCGAGCGCGCGCTGGCCGCGCGCCCGTAGCGCCCGTCTCCGACCACTTACCGACGGAACCGTCCTGCCCATGGTCGCGTAGTCCTGCCTCGGGTGCGCGAGCCTCGCGGGTCGCGCGCCTTCGTGCTTTCGGGGGGCAGGCGGCCTGACGAACGTCGGTGTCGGGCCGCGACCGCAGGGGGGGACGTTCGATGAAGACGACGGTGATCTGGGTCGGCCGGTTCCTGGTGGCGCTCGTGCTGCTCGCCACCGCCGCCGCCGCCTACGTGCATTTCGCAGGCATTCCTTCCTACACGCCGCGGCGCGTCGTGTTCCCGGTGGACGTGACGCCCGAGCGCGTCGCGCGCGGCAAGCGCACCGTGAACATGCTGTGCGCCAACTGCCACCTGGATCCGGCCACCGGGGCGCTCACGGGCCACCCGATGACCGACGCTCCCGGCAAGTTCGGCTTCATCTCCTCGCTGAACATCACGCAGGACCGCGAGTACGGCATCGGCGACTGGACCGACGGCGAGATCGCGTACCTGCTGCGCACGGGCGTCGCGCGCGACGGCCGCTACACGCCGCCGTGGATGATCAAGCTGCCGCTGCTCGCGGACGAGGACCTCAAGGACGTGATCGCCTTCCTGCGGTCCGACGACCCGCTGGTGCGTCCGGCGCACGTGCCCGACCGTGCCCCGGTCCCGTCGTTCTTCACGAAGCTGCTGACGCGCGTCGCGTTCAAGCCGCTGCCGTACCCCGACCGGCCGATCGTGGCGCCGCACCCGAGCGACCGCGTGGCCTTCGGGCGGTACCAGATGGTGGCGCGGCTGGACTGCTACTCCTGCCACTCGCGGGACTTCGCGAAGCAGGACGCGCTGGTGCCGGAGAACTCGCTCGGCTTCTTCGGCGGCGGCATCCGGATGACCGACCGCAACCACCGGCCCGTCTACACCGCGAACCTGACGCCGCACCCGACGGGCCTGGGCCAATGGACCGAGGAGCAGTTCCGGCGCGTGCTCAAGATGGGCCTGCTCCCCGACGGCCGTCCGGTGCGCTCGCCCATGGCCCCGCGGCCGGAGCTGACGGACGAGGAGATCGGCGCCATGTGGGCCTACCTGCGCACGGTCCCGCCGATCGCGACGAACTGGCCCTCGCCGTTCCCCGAGCCGGTCGACAGCGCCGACGCGGGGCGGACCGTGTTCCGCAAGTACGGCTGCCCGTCCTGCCACGGCGAGGACGGCGCCGGCCGCTACGACCTGCGCAAGGGCGTCGCCTCCCACGCGACGGACGCGTCGCTCATCGCGTACATCAAGCACCCCGAGCGCACGAAACCGGGCGTCGCCATGCCCACCTGGGACGGCACCATCGAGGAGCCGGAGTACGGGCCGCTCGCGCGTTTCCTGAGGACGCTGGCGGTGCCGCGCACGGCGAGCGCGGCCGGTGCCGCGCCGTCGGCGAACTGAGGCTCGTGCGCGCAGCGCTAAGAGCCGTGAAGGTCGACGGCCGCGCGCGAGCGCGGCTGTCGATCAACTGACGCGTGCGCGCCGTCTTGAAGGCGATCGCGCGCGTCGCGATCGGAATGGCCCTGCTCGCGGGCACCGCCATCGCGTACGTCCAGGCCAACGGCATCCCGCGGTTCGAGCCCGAGCGGGTCGCGCTCTCGGTGGCGGCCACGCCGGAGCGCGTCGCGCGCGGCCGCCGCACCGCGGGGATCCTCTGCGCCCCCTGCCACCTCGACCGGGAGCGCAACGCGTACGCGGGCCGCGCCATGTCGGGGGCGGCCCCGCAGTTCGGCGTCGTGTACTCGCCGAACATCACGGGCGACCGCCAGCACGGCATCGGCGAGTGGACCGACGGCGAGATCGCGTACCTGCTGCGCACGGGCGTCGCCCGCGACGGGCGCTACACGCCCGCGTGGATGCCGAAGTTCCCGCTGCTCGCGGACGAGGACGTGTACGACGTCATCGCCTTCCTCCGCTCGGACGACGCGCAGGTCCGGCCGGCGGCGGTGCCCGACCGGCCCTGCGAGCCGACGCTGCTGACGAAGGCGTACGTGACCTTCGTGGCGGGGCCGCTGCCGTATCCGCGCCAGCCGATCGTGGCCCCGCCGCCGTCGGACCGCGTCGCGTACGGCCGCTACCTCGTGACGGCCAGGCTGGACTGCCATGGCTGCCATTCGAGGAGCTTCATGGGCGTGGACGCGATGGCACCCGAGAAGTCCGTCGGCTTCCTGGGCGGGGGCAACCCCATGCGCGACGCCCGTCGCCAGCGCATCTACGGCGCCAACCTGACGCCCGACGCCACCGGCCTGGGCGGTTGGAGCGAGGCCGACTTCCGGCGCGCGATGAAGCTCGGGCTGCGGCCCGACGGGCGTCCGCTGCGGCCGCCGATGCCGCTGCGGCCGGAGCTCACGGACGACGAGGTCTCGGCGATGTGGGCCTACCTGCGCACGGTGCCGGCCATCCCGAACGCCGTGCCGACGCCGTTTCCCAATTGATCGACAGCCGCGCTCGCGCGCGGCCGTTGACCTTCACGGCTCTTCGCGCTTCGCGCTCGAGCCTTAGTTGAGCTTGCGCTTGACCGCAGCGATCGCGCGGATGGCCGGCTCGTAGCCCGGCTGCACCTCGAGGGCCTCCTCGAACTCGCGCAGCGCCGCGCTCAGCATGTCGCGCGCGAGGTACACGCGGCCCAGGTTGAACCGGGGGAACTGCGGCGCCTCGTAGCGGCTCGCGCGCTTGGCGCGCTGCAGCCACGGGATCGCGTCGTCGACCTGTCCCCGCTCGATGAGGTACGCGCCGATGTCGTTGTAGGGGTTGCCGAACGTCGGGTCGACCTCGATCGCGCGCTTGCAGCAGTCGATCGCCTTGTCCAGGTCGCCGAGGAACGACCAGGTCCAGCCCAGGAAGGTGTGCGCCTCGGCGGTGGGGTGCGCCTCCAGCGACCGCTCGTACAGCCGCACGGCCTCGCGCAGCTCCCCGCGCATCTGCGCCTCGTACGCCTCCTGGAACAGCGAGACCGCCCGCGCGCGCGAGTCCACGGTGGCCCATGGTACGCCCGACCCCTGCGACCGGGGGAGGGCGCACGGGGTGGCCCCCCTATAATCGAACGAAGTGGCCCCCCGCACCCGCGCGCTCGTCGCCGACCTGGGCCGCCGCTTCACCTATCTGCTCAAGGACAAGGTGCGGGCGGTGCAGGACTACGTCCTGCTGTCCACGCGGGCCCTGCTCTCCCTCGCGTCCGGCCGCCGCTACGTCCCCGAGATCGTCGTGCAGATGGACAGCCTCGGGGTGCAGTCGCTGTCGATCGTGGTCCTGACCGGCATGTTCACCGGCATGGTGCTGGCGCTGCAGTCCGCCGCCAGCCTCGACGTGTTCGGCGCGCGTCCCTACGTCGGGCGGCTGGTGTGCGTGTCGATGGTACGCGAGCTGGGGCCCGTGCTGACCGCGCTGATGGTGACCGGCCGCGTGGGATCGGGGATGGCCGCCGAGCTGGGCTCGATGGTGGTCACGCAGCAGATCGACGCGCTGCGCGTGCTGGGCACCGATCCCGTGCGCAAGCTGGTGGCCCCGCGGCTGCTGGCCGGCGTGGTGATGGTCCCCATCCTGACGGTGATCTCCGACGCGCTCGGGATCTTCGGCGGGGGCCTCATCAGCGTCTTCAGCCTGAAGCTCAACTGGACCTACTACTGGCGATCGGTGGCGGAGGCGCTGGTCCTGAACGACCTGGCCATGGGCCTCAGCAAGCCGATCGTGTTCGGCTTCATCCTCACCTCGGTCGGCTGCTACATGGGCCTCACGACCACGGGCGGGACCCAGGGCGTCGGCGTCGCCACCACGCGCTCGGTCGTGGTGGCCTCGGTGCTGATCCTGGCCTCCGACTTCTTCATGACCAAGCTGCTGCTGATCCTGTTCCCGGTCGTATGAGCGAGCGGCCCGTGGTCTCGTTCCGCGACGTGCACCTGAGCTTCGACCGGCCCATCCTGCGCGGCGTCAGCTTCGACCTGCAGGCGGGCCAGACCAAGGTGGTGCTGGGCGGGTCCGGGTCCGGCAAGACCACGATCCTGCGGCTCATCCTGGGCCTGCTCAAGCCCGAGTCCGGCTCGGTGAAGGTCGACGGGACGGAGGTCACCGGCCTCTCGGAGGAGGAGCTGCGCGACGTGCGGCTCAAGGTCGGCATGGTCTTCCAGGAGGGCGCGCTGTTCGACTCGCTCACGGTCGGCGAGAACGTGGGCTATCGCCTGAACGAGGACGCCGCGCTGGGGCCCGACGAGGTCGAAGCGCGCGTGAGGGAGATGCTGGGCTACGTCGGCCTGGCGCCGTTCTACGACCACAGGCCGTCGCAGCTGTCGGGCGGACAGCGCCGGCGCGTCGCGGTCGCGCGCGCGCTGGTCGCCCGCCCGCAGCTGATGCTGTACGACGAGCCGACGACGGGCCTGGACCCGATCACCGCCACCACCATCACCGACCTGATCGTCAAGGTGCGCGACCTGGACGGGGTCAGCTCCATCCTCGTCACGCACCAGCTGCGCGACGCGTTCAACGTCGCGCGGACCTCGGTGCGGCGCGAGGGCGAGACGGTGGTGAACACGGTGGCGGACGACCTGCGTGCGGCGGACGGAACCGGCTTCCTGATGCTGCGGGAGGGACGCGTGCACTTCGAGGGCACGCCCTACGAGCTGCAGGCCTCGTCCGACGAGTACCTGCGGGAGTTCCTGTCGTGAGCTGGATGGCGAGGTGACCACATGGATCGATCGAAAGCCCTGACCTGGACCGAGCTGCGCGTGGGCCTGGTGGTGATCGCCAGCCTGGCCATCCTGGCCGCGACCGTCCTCTACATCGGGGGCGGCGGCGGCACGCCCTGGGCGCGCAAGTACACCGTGCGCGCCCTCATGTCCGACGTGAACGGGCTCAAGCCCGGCGCGCCGGTGCGTCTGGGGGGCGTCGAGGTGGGCACGGTCTCGAGCGTGGAGCTGGCGCCGGGCGACGAAGGGATGGTCGAGGTCGCGATGCGGCTCGACCGCCGTGTGCAGGGCCGCGTCACCACCACGAGCCGCGCGGCGCTGGGCTCGCTGGGGCTGCTGGGCGAAAAGGCGATCGACGTGGCGCCGGGCCCCGGAGGCGCTCCGCTCGAGGACGGCGCGTACCTGTCGGCCGCCGACGAGGACCCGTTCAAGGGGCTCATGGCCGACGCGTCGGACTCGACCGCGCACTTGAAGCGCATCCTGTCCCGGCTGGACGCGGGCGAGGGGCTCTTCGGCAAGGCGCTGCGCGACGAGGAGCTGTACGCGCGCATGGTCGACGTGAGCGTGCGCCTGCAGGGCGTGCTCACGCGGCTCGAGTCGAGCCGCGGCCCGCTGGGCCGCCTGGTCAACGACCAGGAGATGTCCCAGCGCATGGCGGCTTCGGTCCGCAGCCTGGAGACGGTCGCGTCCCGCGTCGAGCGAGGCGAGGGCACGCTGGGCGCGCTCGCGCACGATCCCGAGATGGCGCGCGAGCTGAAGTCGCTCACGTCCAGCCTGAGCTCCGTCGCGGACCAGCTCAAGCAGGGCAAGGGCACGGCCGGGCAGCTGCTGCAGGACGCGGCGCTCTACGAGAAGCTCGACCGCATCTCCACGCGGCTGGACCAGTCGGTGACCAAGCTGGACGAGGGGCAGGGCACGGCCGGGCGGCTGCTCAACGATGCGCAGCTCTACGAGAACCTCGACGCGACCGCGCGCGACCTGCGCTCCCTGATCCAGGACATCCGCCGGGACCCGCAGAAGTACCTGCGGGTGAAGGTGAGCCTGTTCTGAGGGGCTGGAATCGCTCCGGACGTTCGTTGCTACGGGGCGCCGCTACCCTTGGGGTAGGTGCCCCATCCATCGAAGTCGCAATCATGACTGAACCCCAGCGTCGCCATCTGTCTGGTCCAGTCACCGCCGGCTTCGACATGTTCCAGAACACGTTGAGCGCTTGGCACTCAACCGGCCCCGGGGCCGGTTGGTTCAAGCAGTACTTGAAGTGACTCGGTCCGGACCGAGTGAAGACTCCTTGTTCTTCTCGAGGATGCGGCCAGCCGCGCTCTCGAAATCCGCGGCCTGCTGGCCGGCCAGGTCCGCGATGGCCGCCCGGGCGAGCTGCTCGACTCCGACCCCCAGCCGATCCGCAGCCAGACGGAGCTGCTTCGCCTCCTCATCCGGAATCTCGAGGGACAGCTTCATGCGCTCATTGTCCCGCACTTCGTCGGCTTCGTCTCGTTGCGGGACCCTGCTATCCTCCGCCCAACCCCGTGATCGCGATCCTGCTGACGCTCGCGCTGTTCCCACCCGCCGAGCCGGCGCCCGTGCAGACCGACTCCGACGAGTACACGCGGTACGAGCTGCTGGAGCCCGAGAGCGCGTCCTTCCGCATCCTCTATGAAGTGACGGCCACGACGCCGGGCGCGACCGCCTACTTCAACCCCATCCGCAAGGGCAGCACGGCCACGAAGGAGGCGGTCTACGACCGCATGAGCGGCCAGGCGCTGCGCTTCGAGGTGGTGGACGGCAACGTGGCCAAGGCCGGCGGCGTGGCGGGCGCGCCCGCGGACACGCAGTTCATCCGGGTGCACCTGCCGCGGCCCGTGCCGAAGGACGGCGAGGTGCGGCTGCTGATCGACAAGACGTACCGCGACCCGTCCAGCTACACCGTCGAAGGGGACCGCATCGTCTTCTCGCGTGCGCTGGGCATCAAGCGCAACGCGGTCGTCCTGCCCGCCGGGTTCGAGCTCGTCTCCTGCAACGTGCCCGCCCAGGTGCTGTCGGAGCCGGACGGCCGCATCAAGGTCAGCCTGGTCCACACGTCGGCCCAGCCGCTGCCGGTGCTCATCCGGGCGCGGAGGCTGCCGTGAAGGCCGCCGCGGCGCTCGTCCTCCTGGCGGCGCCCGCGCTCGCGCAGACGGACCGCTCCGAGCGGCTCGCGGAACGCGCGCGCCAGGACCGCGAGATCGTCTACTTCCTGCAGGCGCCCGAGACGCACGCCTTCGACCTCTACCACGACTTCACGGAGACGAAGGAGGGCGCCGACCGCTACGTGAACGTCGTGCGCCAGGGCAGCACGGTCAGCAACCCGCGCGCGACCCTTCTCGACACGGGGGAGGCGCTGCCGGTCGAGACGCTGAAGGCGGACGCGATCACGAAGGCCGGGATCGACACCGGCGGGCCGGTGCGGCCCGACAGCGAAGCGGTGGTGGTCCGCTTCCCCAAGGTCGAGAAGGGACGCTCGCTGCGGGTGCGCATCCTGGAGACCTACACGGACCCGGGGCGTTACGGGGTGGAGGACGGCCAGCTCGTCTTCGACCGCAGCCTGGGCCGGCCGCGCAACGCGATCGTGCTGCCCGCGGGCTACTTCCTGACCAACTGCTCGGTGCCCGCCATGGTCTCGGAGACGGAGGACGGCCGCGTGCGGCTCGACTTCGTGAACCCGCGCGGCGACGAGATCGCGGTGCTGCTGACCGCTCGGCCGCGGGCGCGCGTCCCCGCGCGCTAAAGAGCCCGGCTGTCCTTGCGGGCCGAAGCACCTCTGTTCTAAGCTGCCTTCCTGAAGCCGCTTCGGGCGGCCCATTTTCAAGATCGGAGACGAGATGAGCGACGATCGCGACGCGGCGGCATCCAGCGTCATCCTGTCCTTCCTCCTGGGCGGCGTGGCGGGCGCCGCGCTGGCGCTGCTGTACGCGCCGCGCTCCGGCCGCGAGACCCGCGAGTTCCTGGGCGAGAAGCTGCGCGAGGGCGCCGAGCGCGGGCGCGAGCTGCGCGACCAGGCGATGGAGCGGGGCCGGTCGTTCCTGGACGACGCGAGCGGGTACGTCGACCGCGGGCGCGAGGCCCTGGACGATCGCAAGGAGCGCTTCACCGCCGCCGTCGAGGCGGGCCGGCAGGCCTACCGCGAGGAGCGGAACAAGGCCAAGAGCTGAACGGAACGATCCCTCAGAAAGCGAGGCGGTGGTCGTGAGCGAATCCTCGGGGGTGACGGTCCTGCTGGCGGTGATCGCCCTCTCGTCGCTGGTGCAGGGGGCCATACTGCTGGGGCTGGCCTGGGGCGGACGCCGGCTGACCCAGCGCGTCAACGAGCTGCAGGGCCGCGTCGACCGGGACCTGCGGCCCGCCCTCGACAGCCTGAGGCACCTCTCGCGCAACCTCTCCGAGACGTCGGACCTGGCGGTGGTCCAGGTGCGGCGCCTGGAGGGGTTCCTGGGCGACGCGTTCGACCGCATCGAGGACACGCGGCGCCAGATCCAGCGGGCGGCGCGCGTGCCGCTGGGCGCGCTCGACCGCGCGTCGGCCGTGTTCCGCAGCGTGCGCCGCGGGCTCGACGTCTATCACCGGCTGGGCGGGCTGCAGACGCAGGCGCGCGGCCGGGCCCGCTCGTACCGCGAAGACGAGCACCTCTTCATCTAGCCGCCGCGCCGGCCCTCCATGAAGCCCCTGGCCACGCTCGCCGCGTGCCTGCTCCTGGCCGGGCCGTCGTCCGCCGGCGACCTGGCGGCGCTCGAGTCCAGGGTCGGCACCATCGCCGCCGGCGCCGGGGGCACGGTCGGCGTCGGCCTGCGCCACCTCCCGTCGGGCGTAGACCGTGCGGACGGCTTCCGGTCGGCGCCGTCGCCAACAAGACCGGCAGCGGGCCTGCCACCACCAACGACGTCGGCATCGTCACGCTTCCGGGCGCGAAGGGCCACGTCGCCGTCGCCGTCTTCGTGCGGGACGCGCCGCACGACGACGCGGCCCGCGAGCGCGCGATCGCCGAGATCGCGCGCTCGGCCTGGGATCACTGGTCCCGCTGACCAAAGCGCGGGATCCGCACGTTGACGAGCGGCAGGTAGGCCGGCGCGCCCAGCGCCTCGAAGGGGAACCCCGCTTCGACGAGCGCGTCCAGCACGCCGCCGGCGATCGCGCACGCGAGCCGGTCGCCGGGGCACGCGTGCGGTCCCGATCCGAACGTCAGGTGGCGACCGTCCGCGTCGAGCGCCGGGTCGCGGCTGGCCGCCGCCAGCACGACCAGCACCGTGTCGCCTTCGCGGACGCTCGTCCCCGCGACCGTCCCGTCCCGAGCCACGAACCGCCGCGTGTTCTGCACGGGCGGGTCGAAGCGCAGGACCTCATGGACCAGGCGGGGCACGAGCCCGGGCTCCGCGCTGAGGCGCTCGCGCAGTGCCCGGTCGCGTGACAGCGCCACCACCGCGTTGCCGATGAGCCCCGCCGTGGCCTCGTAGGGCTGCGAGAGGAACCCGATCGCGTTCGCGGCCACGACCGCGGGCGACGGCCCGCCCGCCCGCTCCGCTTCGCGCGCGAGGTCGCGCACGAGCCCGCCGGCGCTAGCCAGCGCTGCCTCCAGCGCCGCGGCCGCCTGCGCCGCGCGCTCCCGCCGGTCCGCGTCGGCGCCCGCCGCGATGCCGCGGACGAAGTCGCCGGCCCAGGCCACCACGGCAACGAGCGCCGCGCCCTCGAGCCCGAGCAGCCCGCCCATGACGCGCGCCGGCACGTCGAACGCCAGGTCCATGAGGCGCGCGGGCTGGCGGCGCAGGTCGAGCGTGTCCACGGCCGCGTCCGCGAGCGCACGGGCCCTCGCGGCCACGTCCAGGCCGTCGGGCGTCGCAAGTGCCTCGGCCACGACCCGGCGCGCCGCGGAGTGGTCCGGGCCGTCGCTCATCCGCACCAGCCGGCCGAACACCGAGCCGGCGGCGGTCCCGTCGATCGCGCGCGGGACCGGCTCGGCCGGCGGCCGCACGCGGCAGAGGTCGCTGGCCAGGACGGCCTCCACGTCGCGCGCGCCGGCGGCCACCCAGAGGCCGAGCACCGGATGGCGCTCCAGGGGACGCCGGGCCAGCGCGGCGTAGTACGGATAGGGGTCCGGATGGGTGACGGCGGAGACGGGGTCTGCGGGCCAGGCCATCATCGTGGCACCTCCACTTGACGTCCGCAGCCTAGCGCGCTTACAGTTCGCTCGTCATCGAACAATGCTTGCCGATGCCCCCATCGCGTCCGTGGCCGCCCTGGTGGCCGATCGCGCGCGCGCGGACATGCTGCTGGCCCTGGCCGACGGGAGGCTGCTGCCCGCCTGCGAGCTGGCCACCCTGGCCGGCGTGAAGGCGCCCACGGCCAGCGCGCACCTCTCCCGCCTGGTCGAGGGCGGCCTGCTCCAGGTGGAGCGGGAGGGGCGGCACGCGCTCTACCGGCTGGCCTCGGCTCCGGTCGCGCGCGCGCTCGAAGCGCTGGCCGCGCTCGCTCCTCCGCGTCCGGCCGGCTCCTTCCGCGAGGCGCAGCACGGCCGGGCCCTGCGCGTCGCCCGCAGCTGCTTCGACCACCTGGCCGGCCACGTCGGCGTGGCCCTGACCGCGGCACTGCTGGCGAGGGGCGCGTTGCGGGCGCGCCGCACGGCCTACGTCGTCACGCCCGAGGGCGAGCGGACGCTGCGCCGCCTGGGCGTCGAGGTCGATGCCGCCCGCGGTGCCCGTCGCGCGTTCGCCCGGCCCTGCCTCGACTGGAGCGAGCGGCGCCACCACCTCGCGGGGGCGCTGGGCGCGGCGCTGCTGGACGGCCTGCTGGCGAAGGGCTGGCTGCGCCGCCGGCGGTCCGGACGCGCGCTCGAGGTCACGTCCGACGGCTGGCGAGGCCTGCGGAGCGCCTTCGGCGTCCGACCGGCCGCCTGAATCATCGGGCGCATCGTCCCGGCCCCGACGGCCCCTCCCCCGGCCGGCCCGCGCTCGCTACGTTGGGGGTGATGAAGAGCGCGCCGGAGAGCGTCGGCGACTTCCTCCGCTCCCGCAGGATCGCGGTCGCGGGCGTGTCACGTCGTGGGGACACTGCCGCCAACGCGGTGTACCGCAAGCTCCGGGACTGCGGCTACGACGTGGTTCCAGTGAACCCGAACGCGGCCCACGTCGAGGGCGTCGCCTGCCACCCCGACGTCGGAAGCGTCCCCGGCCCGCTGGACGCCGTCGTGGTCGCCACCCACCCGGATGCGTCCGCCGAGGTGGCGAGGCAAGCGATCCGGCGAGGCGTCCGCCGCATCTGGTTCCACCGCTCGTTCGGCCAGGGAAGCGTGTCGCCCGAGGCCATCGAGGAGTGCGAGCGCCACGGCGTGGCGGGCATCGTCGGGGGCTGCCCTCTGATGTACTGCCGGCCCGTGGACCTGGGCCACCGGTGCCTGCGCGCCTGGCTGGGGTGGAGCGGCCGCCTGCCCACGTGACGTCCGCGGTCAGCGTGCCGCGGTCGGCGCGCTCTCCTGCACGCGGCGGGAGATGGTGCGCTCGAGCGTGGCGCGGTCGTGCGCGCGCAGGCCCGAGATCCCGATGCGGATGGCGGCGTCGCCGAAGCCGGTGACCTGCAGCGCCTCGGTGTCCGAGTGCACCTGGCGCACCTCGGGCCACGCGATGCGGGAGCTCTCGGTCAGCGTCCGCGCGCTGAGCGCCGACCCGTCCGCGCCCACCTGCCACGTCCCGCGCCGCACGCCCAGCACCACGGCGATCACCGCCAGGAACGCCGCCATGCCGCGCGCCGGCAGGGCCTGCGCGAGCGCCGCCAGCGCGATGGCTCCCACGGCCCCCAGCCCCGCGCCCACCAGCGCGGTCCAGCCGTACTCCAGGCGGAACCCCTCGTTGAGTACGGTGAGCCGGGGCGCCGCGAAGAGGACGACCGCGAACCCGGCGGCGGCGCAGGACGCGGCCGCGATCAGGCCGACACGCCGGTTCACAAGCGCACCGACTTGTGCTCGGCGCCGTCGTACGAGAGCAGGCGGCCGCGCTCGTCCTCCTCCGCGGTCTCGAGGTGCACCGGCCGCCGCCACAGGCGGTGCAGGTTGCGCAGCGTGTCGCGCGCCTTCTCGATGTCGAGCGGCACGCCTTCGAAGCGGTGCTTCAAGTAGAGCTCTCCCCGGTTGGCGTAGTTGGCGTCCACCACCTGCACGATCGGCTGCCCCATGTTGGTGAGCGAGAACAGCAGCCGCTGCTTCACCTTCCGCCAGTCACGGTCCACCACGACGTACTGCCCGCTGCGGGAATCGTAGCCGTACGTGTAGAGCTTGAGGCGCTCGCAGAACTCCTCGTTCAGGAACGCGTCGATGAACATGACGTCGTTGTAGACCTTCCGCACCTCGAAGATCTTCTGCCGACCCAGCCCCAGCTTCTTGTCCCAGCGGCGCTTGGCCCCCAGGTCGTCGCACTCGTCGTACTCCTTGCCGAAGCGCCCCTTGTTCCAGCGGTCCTCGATCTCGCGGAACAGCTCGATGCCGATCTTGTAGGGGTTGAAGCGTCCCGGGCTCATGGCCAGGGTGCCCGCGTGCTGGTCCGCGAAGTCCACCACCTCCGAGTCGGTGAGGGCGCGCTGGGTCATGATCGTGCTGTGCCAGTAGCTGGCCCAGCCCTCGTTCAGGGTCTTGGTCATCCCCTGCGGCGCGAAGTAGTAGGCCTCCTCGCGCACGATCGAGAGCACGTCGTGCTCCCAGGGCTGGAGCGGCGCGTGCTCCAGCAGGAACTGGAGCACGTCGCGCCGCGGCTCCTCGGGGAACGCGCGCCGGCTCCTCGACTTCTCCTCCTGGCGCACCCGCTCCTGCTCCAGCGCCTGCGGCGGGTTGATGTACGGGTCCATGTAGCTCTTGCTCTTGAGCCGGCGGACCGCCTGTGGCTCCTCCTCGCGGGGCGCGGCCAGGGGGCGGCGGTCCTTCTTCTCCTGCCGCTCGATGAAGTGCGAGTGGTAGTCGATCAGGTTCTCGAGGCTGAGGCAGGCGTCGATGAAGTCCTCGACCGCCTCCACGCCGTGCCTGTCCACGTGCTGGCGCACGCGGGTGGCGTGGTTCGCCATGGCGTCGATCATGCGGCGGTTGGTCTTGCTGAACCACAGGTTGTTCTTGAAGAAGTCGGCGTGGCCGAACACGTGGGCCATCACCAGCTTCTGCTCCACCGGCGCGTTCGCCTTCATCAGGTAGGCGTAGACCGGGTTGTTGTTGATGACCAGCTCGTAGATCTTCGAGAGGCCGTACGAGTAGCTCTTCGACAGCTCCTCGTACTCCATGCCGAAGCGCCAGTGCGGGTAGCGGGTGGGGAAGCCCCCGAACGCGGCCACCTCGTTGAGCTGGTCGTAGTCGAGCAGCTCGAACACCACGTCGTAGAAGTCGAGCCCGAACTGGCGCGCGTAGCGCTCGATGTCCCGCCGCGCCTTCTCGATGTCGGGCGGGAGGTTCAAAGACCCTTGCCCAGGAATCTTTTTATCGCGTCGTAGATCTCGTCCTTGTCGCGGATCTCGCTCGTCACCACGTCCTCGCGCCCCGGGAAGCCCTGGTCGAGGTCGGTCTTGAAGCGGCCGCCGCCGTACGACGAGCGGACCTGCCCGAAGCAGAAGAGGTTGATCCGAGGGAGCAGGCGCTTGTCCA
>JAICEW010000096.1 GCA_025923995.1 Vicinamibacteria bacterium
AGCATGCAGGTGACGGGCTATCCGATCGGCGCGACCATCGGCGGCACGGTCGCGGCGTTCCTGATCACCGCCTACGGCTGGCGATCGGCGTTCTGGTTCGGTGCGGCCGCCTCGCTCCTCATGATCCCGGTCGTGGTGCGCGGTCTTCCGGAGTCGCTCGACTTCCTGCTGGCGCGGCGGCCGCCAGGCGCGCGCGAGCGGCTCAATACGCTGCTGGTGCGCATGGGACGCGAGCCGGTCGACGCCCTGCCGCCGGCCCCCGCGGACGAGGCGGCGGCCCACCCGCTGGGCCGGATCTTCGCGGGCGGCTCGGCCAGCGCGACGCTGCTGGTCTGGAGCGCCTTCTTCCTGGTGATGTTCAGCTTCTACTTCGTGACCAGCTGGACGCCACGGCTGCTGGTCGCGGCCGGGCTCTCGACGCGCCAGGGCATCACCGGCGGGGTGCTCCTGAACGTGGGCGGCATCGTGGGCGGCAGCCTGTTCGGCTACCTCGCCTCGCGCGTCCCGCTCAAGCGCCTCGCCTCGGCGTACCTGGCGGCGACGGCCGTCTGCGTCGCGCTGTTCGGCGTGTACGCCGCGTCGCTGCGCGCGGCCTTCCCGATCGCGCTCGCGATCGGCGTGTTCCTGTTCGGCTCGATGGTCGGGCTGTACGCGCTGACCCCGCCGCTGTACCCCGCGGCCGTCCGCACCACCGGGATGGGCTGGGCCATCGGGATCGGGCGCATCGGGGCCATCCTGGCCCCGGTGGTCGCCGGCGTGCTGGTGGACCGCGCGTGGACGACCCCCTGGCTCTACGTCGCGTTTGCGATCCCGCTGGTCCTCGCCGTATTGTCGGTACGGGCGCTGCAGATCCGATCATGACGGGCCTCCGGGGATACCGCCGGCCGAGCGAGGGCACACAGCCCCCGTACCTCCACCCTCCGTACCGCTCGTCCCTCAAGCGTGCCCCGCGCGAGCCGCTCGTCCGCATGGAGCACACGCTGTCCGAGGTGACCGGCCCCGTGTTCGGCGACGACCTCGCGGATCGCTGCGACCTCACCCGCGGTCCCCGGGGCGAAGCGCTGGGGGAGCGCATCGTGGTGAGCGGCCGCGTCCTGGACGAGGACGGCCGGCCGGCGCGCGGCACGCTGGTCGAGGTGTGGCAGGCCAACTCAGCCGGCCGCTACCTGCACGCCGTCGACCAGCACGACGCGCCGCTCGATCCCCACTTCGCCGGCTGCGGCCACGCGCGGACCGACGACGAGGGGCGCTACCGCTTCGTCACCATCCGCCCCGGCGCCTATCCCTGGCGGAACCACGCCAACGCCTGGCGCCCCGCGCACATCCACTTCTCCGTCTTCGGGCCGGCGTTCGCGACGCGCCTGGTGACGCAGATGTACTTCCCGGGCGACCCGCTGCTGGCCTTCGACCCCATCTTCAACTGCACCGCGGACGAGACGGCGCGCGCGCGCCTGGTGTCCGCCTTCGACTGGGACACGACGACGCCGGAGCACTCGCTCGGGTACCACTTCGACATCGTGCTCGCCGGGCGCGAGGCCACGCCGTGGGAACGCTAGGCGCCACGCCGTCGCAGACCGTCGGCCCGTTCTTCTCGTGCGGGCTCGAGCGGCTCGACGCGTCCGATCTCGCGCCTCCCGGCGTGTCGGGGGAGCGGGTCACGGTCGAGGGCCGCGTGCTCGACGGCGACGGACAGGGCGTGCCGGACGCGCTGCTCGAGCTGTGGCAGGCCAACGCGAACGGCCGCTACGCGCATCCCGAGGACACGCAGGAGCGCCCGCTGGAGCCCGCCTTCCGCGGTTTCGGGCGCGTGACGACGGACGGGGACGGCCGGTTCCGCTTCATCACCATCAAGCCGGGCCCGGTCCCGGGTCCCGGTGGCACCGCCCAGGCGCCGCACGTCGCGGTCTCCGTCTTCGCGCGCGGCCTGCAGCGGCGGCTGGTCACGCGGCTCTACTTCCCTGGCGACGCGCACGCGACCGACTACGCGATGGGGCTCGTGCCCCCCTCGCGCCGGGACACGCTCGTCGCGCGCCGCGGCGAGGCCCCCGGCACGCTGCTCTGGGATGTCGTCCTCCAGGGGCCCGGCGAAACGGTCTTCTTCGACTGCTGATGCGCCTGCTCGACCCGCTCTTCCGCTGGCCGCCGGTCGAGGAGTGGCTCGGGGACCGCGCGCGGGTGCAGGCCATGCTCGACTTCGAGGCCGCGCTGGCCCACGCCCAGGCCGCTGTGGGCGTCATCCCCGCGACCGCGGCGGAGTCGATCGCAGCGGCGTGCCGGGCGGAGCGGTTCGACCTCGACGACCTCGCGCGCGCCGCGGGTGTGGCCGGTACCGTCGCGATCCCGCTGGTGGACCGGCTGGCCGCGCTCGTCGCTGCCGACGATCCGGCCGCCGCCACGTACGTGCACTGGGGGGCGACCAGCCAGGACGCGGTCGACACCGGCCTCGTGCTCCAGCTGCGCGGCGCGCTGGACGCGATCGCGGCGGAGCTGCGGCGGCTCGCGGACGCGGTGGCCGTCCTGGCCGACCGCCACCGCGGGACGTTGGTGGCGGGACGCACCCTCCTGCAGCACGCGGTGCCGACCACGTTCGGCGCCAAGGCGGCCGGTTGGCTGGATGCGCTGACGCGCCATCGTGCGCGCCTGGCCGAGGTCAGGCCCCGCGCGCTCGCGCTGCAGCTGGGCGGCGCGGCCGGCAACCTGTCCGCGCTGGGCGACGCGGGGCCGCGCGTGGCGGAGGCGCTCGCGCGTGAGCTGCGCCTCGCCCTGCCCGACGTCGCCTGGCACGCGCACCGCGACCGCATCGCGGAGATCGCGGCCTGGGCGGGACTGTGCACCGGCACGCTGGGCAAGATCGCGCGAGACCTGGCGCTGCTCGCGCAGACCGAGATCGCGGAGGTGCGCGAGCCCGCGGGCGAAGGCCGCGGCACGTCCTCGACCATGCCGCACAAGCGCAACCCCATCGCGGCCACCGTGGTCGGAGCCGCGGCGACGCGCGTGCCGGGCCTGGTCGCCACCCTGCTGGCCGCGATGGTGCAGGAGAACGAGCGCGCGGCCGGCGCCTGGCACGCGGAGTGGGAGACGCTGCCGGACCTGATCGGTGTGTTCGCCGGGGCGCTGCATCACCTGGCGGACGTGGCCGTGGGGCTCGAGGTCGACGCCGAGCGGATGCGCGCCAACGTCGACCTCACGGGCGGGCTCGTGTTCGCCGAGGCCGTGCGGATGGCCCTCACTCCTGGGCTCGGGCGCGCCGAGGCGGCGCGGGCCGTCGCGTCCGCCTGCGAGCGGGCGCGGGCCGAGGAGCGGCCGCTGCGCGCGGTGCTCGAGGACGACGCGGCGCTCCGCCCGCACCTGCCCGACGAGCGGCTCGCCGCCCTGTTCGACGCGCGGGATGCGATCGCCTCGAGTGGCACGCTCGTGGATCGCGCGCTGGCCGCGCACGCGCGCCGGAACGCGCAGGAGGGCTGATGCCGTTCGCCGACACCGGGGATCTTCCCATCCACCACCGCTTCGACGGGCCGGCCGATGCGCCCGTCCTCGTGCTCTCGAGCTCGCTCGGCGCGGACCTCTCGGCGTGGGATCCGCAGGTGCCGACGCTGTCGAGGACGCACCGCGTCCTGCGCTACGACTCGCGGGGTCACGGACGGACGCCCGCCCTGCCGGTGCCGTGCACGATCGCGGGCCTCGCGCGCGACGTGGTGAAGCTGCTGGACGCGCTCGGCATCGCGCGGGCCTCGTTCTGCGGCCTCTCGATCGGCGGGCAGGTGGGGGCCTGGCTGGGAGCGCACGCGGGCGAGCGGCTGGACCGGCTGGTGCTGTGCAACACGGCCGCGCGCATCGGCGACCTGGTGACGTGGAACGCGCGGATCGCGGCCGTCCGCCAGGACGGCGTCGCCTCCATCACCGGGCCGCTGATGGAGCGCTGGTTCACCGCCGGCTTTCGCGACCGCGCACCGGAGGTCGTGGCCCGGACGCGAGCCATGGTCGAGAGCACGCCGCGCGAGGGCTACGCGGCCTGCAGCGAGGCGGTCCGCGACGCGGACCTGCACGCGGACCTCGCCGCCATCCGCGTGCCCACGCTCGTGATCGCCGGCCGGCACGATCCATCCACCACGCCGGCGCAGGGCCGCGAGCTGGCGGCGGCCATCGCCGGCGCACGGTACGTGGAGCTCGACGCCGCCCACCTGTCGAGCATCGAGGCCGCGGAGCCGTTCACCGACGAAGTCCGGCGCTTCCTGGCCCGCTGACCATGGACGATCGCGCGCGCCGGAAGCGGGGCATGAAGGTCAGGCGCGAGGTCCTCGGTCCGGCGCACGTCGCGCGTGCGGCCTCGGAGTCGACCGCTCTCGACCGCGAGTTCGACGACCTGGTCACGCGCTACGTCTGGGGCGAGATCTGGACGCGCCCCGGCCTGCCCCGCCGGATGCGCCGGCTGATCACGATCGCCATGCTGGTCGCGCTCAACCGGGGCGAGGAGCTGCGCCTGCACCTGCGCGCCGCCCTGGACGACGGCGTGGCGGCGAAGGAGCTGCGCGAGGTCCTGCTGCAGGCCGCGGTCTACTGCGGCGTCCCGGCCGCGCACAACGCGTTCCGCATCGCGCGCGAGGTGCTCGCGGAGGGCGCGAAGCCGAAGGCCCGGCGCTCAGCGCGGCGTTGACGCGGCGGCCCCGGGGCGGCGCGCGAGCGCGCGTCGCGCCCACGCCGCCGCGGAGGTGAGCGCCAGGCCGGCCGCGACCAGGTAGAACGGGTACGCGTGCATCGTGAACCGCCACTCCGCGCCGCCCAGGATGGGCCAGGTGAAGGCGTAGGGCAGCAGCGACGTGAGCAGCACGAGCAGCAGGAGGCGTCCCTGCCGGGAGCGGAGGAACAGGACCAGGCCCGCGACGGCCGCGATGCGGAGTGGGCGCGGCAGCCAGGGCGACACGTCGTCGAGCCCGCGCCACTTGTTCCCGAACGGATACGTGGTGACGCCCTTGAGCCCGATGGCGACCTGCTCCCGCAGCGGCGAGCCGGCGCGCAGGTAGTCGAGCCAGCCCATGGACTCCTGGAACGACAGGCCCGACCGCGACCGGTAGAACTTGGTGTGGAAGTTCACGGCGTAGAGCGGGTCGCCGTACGCGATCGCGCAGCTCAGCAGGAACGGCCCCACCAGCGCCAGCAGGACGAGCACGGCCACTCCGACCGCGCGCCGCCTCTCGCGCGCCTTTTCGCCTCGGGGGATCAGCAGCAGGGCGGCGGCGGGCACGAGGAACGAGAGTGAAGTGATGCGCGTGAGACAGGCGGCGGCGCCGGCCAGCCCCGCCAGCGCACCGGACCGCGTCGTGGGGCTGCGCGCCAGGCGCAACAGCGCGAGCGCGCTCAGCACCACCAGCAGGGCGAACGCGTCGTCCCGGAAGCCCTCGACCGACCACCAGAGGACATCGCGGTCCACCGCCATCGCCAACGCCGCGATCAGCCCCACGACGCGCGAGAACGCGGCGGCGCCGAGCAGATAGGTCGCGAGCACGAGGAGCGTCGAGCAGCTCGCGGACGCGACGTGCACGGCCAGGACGCGGTCGCCGAGCAGCTCCAGGAAGACCCGCGTCCAGGCCGGGAAGAGCGGCTCACGGACGTCCGGGTCGTAGAAGCCCCGCATCGCGCGGGCCCGCGTGACGTAGTGGTACGGATCCCCGCTCACGACCTCGTATTCGGGCATCCAGGGCGCGTCTCCTGGGCGCCAGGACTCGATCGCGCGCTGCGCCTCTACGGCCCAGGACGGGCCGTCCCAGAAGTGCCGCCCGACCAGCGCGTCGAACCGCAGCGCGGCCGCGTAGGCCATGACCAGCGCCGGCAGCGCGACACGCAGCCCGCGCCGCACGCGGTCCGGTACGCGCCCCAGGAGGGCGAGCGTGACCAGGACGACGAGCGGCAGTGCCCACGCGATCCTCGCCAGGACCGCGAGCACGGGCGCGATTCGGGCCCAGCGCACCTCGCCGGACGATGGCGTCCGGGCGAACAGCCAGCCCGGCCCGAAGTCGCGGAGCGGCGTCTCGTCGCGCGCCCAGCGCAGCCGCAGGTGGTCCGGGCCGATGGGAGGCTCGTACGCCACCGACAGCGCGTGCAGGCCGCCTTCCAGCACGACCCGACCCCGCAGGCGTCCGTCCCCCTGCCCGGTGACGACCGGCTGACCGTCGACGGAGACCGTGACCGGTCCCCGGCCCTCGGCGACGAGCTTGTATCGTCCGCTCTCGGGGACGCGCCAGACGCCCTCCCATCGCACGCGGGCGGCTCGCGCGAACCTCGGGTCCACACGCACGTCGCGCAGGTCCACCGTGGTCACGAGTCGCTCGCTCGCGAGATCGGCGCCGGCGGCGGACGCGCCGCCCATCCGCAGCCCAAGCGGGCCGGCGAGCCGCGTCGTCAGCAGCGCCGCGGCGGACAGCGCCAGCGTCGCGCCCAGCCAGGCCACGGCGGCTCGCGCGAGCCGCGGTCGGCTCATCTCGCGGGCGGGGCCAGGGTGTGCTGCGCGATCCAGTCCGAGATGGCCGAGAGAGCGGCGGGCGCCATCGTCTCGTCGATCGCGCCGTACTCGGTGGGCAGGCCCGTCGTCGCGGTCTGGAACAGGTGGTTGAGCCCCGGCAGGACCCGGACGGAGTGATCGGGGTTCCCCCCCTCCTTGAGTGCCGCCTCGACGGGCCCGGCGTTCTGCGCGGGCGGCACCTGGAGGTCCTTCTCGCCGAAGAGGGCGAGCACGGGGCACTTGAGCGCGCGCAGGGACGGGAGCGGGTCGTAGGTGAGGAACGCGCGCAGCCAGGGCGAGAGCGCGCTGTCGATCTGGGCCTGCACGGCCGCCGCCCGCTGCTCGGGCGGAAGCTGCGCCAAGGCCGGGGTCAGCACCTCCTCGAGCTTCCTCCGCGCCACCGCGGGGTCGCTCTCCTGCTTGAGCACCGCGAACACGCCCTCCTGCAGGGCCTTCTGCCGGGCCGACACCTCGGGCGGGATCCCGGCCGCACGCGCGACCTGCGCGCGCTGCTCCTGGAGGATGGCCTCGCCGTTCACGCCGTTGCCCGCGAGCAGCACCACGAACCCGGCGTCGACGCGCGAGGCGACGAGCGCCGCGACCAGCGCTCCCTCGCTGTGGCCGACGAGCCCGGCCCGCCTGCCGTCCACGTCCGCACGGGACCGCAGCAGCGCGAGCCCGGCCTGCGCGTCGTCGGCGAAGTCCGGGGTGGTCGCCGACTGGAAGCGGCCGGTCGAGCGCGCGAACCCGCGGTCGTCGTAGCGCAGCACCGCGATGCCGCGGCGCGTGAGGTGGTCCGCCAGCACCAGCAGCGGCTTGTGGCCCGCGATCGTCTCGTCACGGTCCTGCGGTCCCGAGCCGGAGACCAGCACGGCGGCGGGGAAGGGGCCCTTGCCCTGCGGGAGCGTCAGCGTACCCGCGAGCTTCGCGCCCGTGCTCTGGAACGAGACCTCCTCCTCCCGGTACGGCAGCGGGCGCTTGGGCTCCTGGGGCCGGCCCGCCGCCGCGGCGGCGCCGCGCGTGAACGTGAGCGGGAACGTGCCGCCCTGGATCCACTGGCCCGCGATCGTCTGGCCGTCCTCGCTGAGCGTGCCCGTGTACGACGCGCCCAGCGACCGCATGCGCAGGCTGACCGTCCGGTCGCGGAGCGTGATCTCGTCCACGGCCAGCCCGCTCGCTCCCTGGTCCACGCTGTCGATCCGCGCGACCAGCCCGCCCTGCGTCTTCGCCGCCACGTGAAGGACCAGGCGCAGCCGCTGGCCGCCCGCTTCCAGGGCCCCCGACCAGTCGCCTTCGACCGTCGGGGTCGCGGCGGGCGGAGCGGTCCCGGCCAGGGTGAACGCCAGCACGATCCATGCGCGCATGTCTGCCTCGTCTCCGGTCGCGTCCATTGTCGCAGGTCGCGGCGGCCGCCGCGCCGGGAATACAATCCCCAGGCTCGGCGCTCCACCTGCTTGGGGGACCATGCACTACGCGATCCTGGGCAACGGCGTGGCCGGCATGGAAGCGGCCCTGGCCCTTCGACGGCGCGACGCCAAGGCCCGCATCAGCCTGATCTCGGACGAGCACGACTTCTTCTACTCGCGGCCCGCCCTCATGTACGTGTTCTGCGGCCAGCTCGACCTGCGCGGCACCGAGCCCTACGAGCGAAGCTCCTACGACCGCATGCGCCTCGAGCGCGTCCGGGCGCGCGTGGGCGCGCTCGACGCGGGCCGGCGGACGCTCGCGTTCGACGACGGACGCCCGCTTGCGTACGACCGGCTGCTGCTCGCCGCGGGATCGCGCGCCCGCGAAGGCTCCTGGCCGGGAACGAAGGGCCCGGGCGTGCACGCCTTCGTGACGCTGCGGGACATGGAGGCGCTCGACCGCGACGCGCGGCCCGGGCGCCGGGCCGTCGTCATCGGCGGCGGGCTCATCGGCGTCGAGGTGGCGGAGGTGCTGCTGCGGCGCGGCGTGTCCGTCACGTTCGTGATCCGCGAGAGCTGGTACTTCCCGCTCGCCCTCGACGCGCAGGAGTCGCAGGTCGTGGCCGAGCACATGCGCGCCCACGGATGCGACGTGCGGCTGGGCGTGAACGTCACGGAGATCGCGCGGGACGGCGATGGCCGCGTGCGGAGCGTCCGGCTCGAGGATGGCGGGGAGGTGCCGTGCGACGTGGTCGTGGTCGCGATCGGCGTCGTGCCCAACACGGGCTTCCTGGCCGCGAGCGGCCTCCGGCTCTCGTCGGGCGGCGCCATCGAGGTGGACGACGCGCTGCGGACCAGCGCCCCGGACGTCTGGGCGGCGGGCGACTGCGCCAACGTGACGTGGGCGGACGGCAGCCGCAGGCCCGAGCAGCTGTGGTACACGGCGCGCGACCAGGGCCGCGTGGCGGCGCGGTCGATGTCGGGCGAGGACGTCACGTACCGCCGGGGGACCTGGTACAACTCGGCCAAGTTCTTCGACCTCGAGTGGACGACCGTCGGGCACGTGCCGGCGCTGCTCAACTGGGACAACACGCCGCTCGACCCGGGCCCGGCGTACCGGAGCGTGTTCGAGCGCGTGCCGGATCGTCCCGTGACCTGGCGCATCGTGCTGGAGGGCGACCGGGTCGCGGGCTTCAACATGCTGGGCGGCCGCTGGAACCACGAGGTGCTGCGGGCGTGGGTCGAGGAAGAGCGGACGCTCGACTGGGTCCGTGCGCATCTCGACGAGGCGCGGTTCGACGAGGAGCTCGGCGGACCCGTCCGTGCCGGGAGGTGATGCTCGCATGCAGGCTGGTCTCCTCGACACCTACCGCAAGCCGACGCTGACGCGCGGCGCGCTGGCCTGGGCGCTCTCGGCCGTCCTGTCCGCGTTCTACCTGGTCCTCTACTTCACCGAGGCGCTGACGCCCGTCGCGCGCGCGACCGGCCTGGGCGACAAGTGGACGCTCTACGGCTTCCTCTACACGGTCGCGATGGTCGCGGGCGGCGTCTACTTCCTGCGCCGCCACGGCAACAGCCGCTACGAGCGCATCCGCACGATCGTGGTGGTCGCGGTGCAGGTGGTGCTGGCCTTCGCGCTGCCGATCGTCATGAAGGTGTTCGGGGCCCGCGAGTACTACTTCAGCTACTTCTGGCCGCTCAAGATCGAGTACCTCTACCCGTCCGTGATCCTGTCCCACCCGTTCCTGATCGTGGCCTGGAGCTTCGTGGGGTCGCTGGTCGCCTTTCCCGTGCTGGCCTGGTTCCTGGGCAAGCGCTTCTACTGCTCGTGGGTCTGCGGCTGCGGCGGGCTCGCCAACACCGCCGGCGAGCCGTTCCGCCACCTCTCGGACAAGTCGGAGGCCGCCTGGAAGGTCGAGAAGGTCTCGGTCTACCTGGTCCTCGCGATCGCCGTCGCGGCGACGGTGGTGGTCTGGGCCAACTGGGCGGTGGGGAGCCGGCACCCCGCTTTCGCGTCCTTCGCGTTCGCGGTCCAGAAGTGGTACGGCTTCGCGATCGGCGCCATGTTCGCGGGCGTGCTCGGCGTCGGCCTCTACCCGCTCATGGGCACGCGCGTGTGGTGCCGGTTCGGATGCCCGATGGCGGCGATGCTGGGCATCATCCAGCGGTTCGGGCGCTTCCGCATCACCGTGAAGAAGGACATGTGCATCGCCTGCGGGAACTGCTCCACGTACTGCGAGATGGGCATCGACGTGCGCTCCTACGCGATGGCCAACCAGGACGTGAGGCGCGCGGCCTGCGTCGGCTGCGGCATGTGCGCGCACCTGTGCCCGCGCGGCGTGCTGAAGCTCGAGAACAGGCCGGTCCGGTTGAAGGCGGGGCAGCCGATCCGTGTCTACGCCGCCGGGCCGTAGCCCGCGCGCGAATTTCCTTGACCCCGGGCCCGCCGCGTGCCAGTGATAGGCGCGCGGCGGAGCCGTCGACCGCCGCGAACGAACGGGGAGGACGACCCATGACGAAGATGACGAAGACGTTCGCACGGTGCCTTCTGCTCGCCGGGCTCGCATCGGGCACGGCCGTAGCCCAGGACACCACTGCACCCGCGGCCCCGGCCACGACCCCGAAGCCCGCGGAGCTGGGCCTCGCCGTCTATCCCGGCTCCGGCCAGGACGCGACGCAGCAGACGAAGGACGAGGGCGAGTGCTACGCCTGGGCCCGACAGCAGACCGGCATCGACCCGACCGCCCCACCCTCTCCCGCCCCCGCCGCCGACGCGCCGAAGGGCGGTGCGGTCAAGGGCGCGGCCCGCGGCGCGGCGCGGGGAGCCGCGGTCGGTGCGGTCGGGGACGACGACCGTGCGCGGGACGAGGGCAACCTCGATGCCGGAGAAGGCGCCGCGGCCGGGGCCGCGGCCGGGGCGGTCCGGGGACGCCGCGCGCAGAAGAAGGCCGGCAAGCAGGCCGAGGCCCAGGCGCAGCAGGCCGCCCAGGCGCAGAGCACGGCGTCCAAGGACACCTTCAAGAAGTCCTGGAGCGCCTGTCTCGAGGGTCGCGGCTATACGGTGAAGTAGGCCCCTTACTTGAAGACGCCGACCGCCTTCAGGATGAAGATCAGCACGGCGGCGCCCAGCACCGCGATGACCCAGCCCACGATGGGGCTGCCCGCGGAGAGCCCCAGCACGCCGGCCAGCCAGAAGCCGATGCTCGACCCGATGATGCCGACCAGGATGTTCGCGATGACGCCCATTTGAGCGTTCGTCTTCATGAGGATGCTGGCGAGCCAGCCGACGATCGCGCCGACGATCAGGGTGACGATCCAGTTCATCTGTCGCCTCCTTGAGGGGTTGGCGGATTCTGGCCGACGGGTGAGCGCGTCCGGTATTGGACCTTGGTCTCATACCGGACGCGCCGGCCCGGACCGGCATCGCGCGCGCTACCGCAGCGAGGCCGACTGCTCCCGCAGGACCTCCAGGAACGCGCGGATCCTGGGTGCCTCGGGGCTGTCCGGCGCCAGCTTGAGGTAGTTCTCGAAGGCCATGGCCGCCCGGTTCGTGTCGCGGAGCTCGTAGAACACGACGCCGATGTCGCGCCAGGGCGCGGCGCGCTCAGGCTCGAGCTGCACGGCGGCGGCGAAGTGGTCGAGCACCTCCTGCGCGTTCTGCGCTCCGCCCTGCGCCCACAGCACGCGGCCCAGGTTGTAGTGCGCGCGCGCGTCCTGCGGGTTGCGCGACAGCGTGGACTGCAGGGAGCGCGCCGCGGTCGCGAACTCCTTCTTCTGGAAGTTGGCCATGGCGTTCTGCTCCTTGAGCCGCGCGACCGCCTGCTGATGCTCCTCCTCGCCCGTGCGGAGCTTGTCCCGCGGAACGGAGCCCCGGTAGTCCGCGTTGATCGCCTTGGTGAGGTTCTTGATGCGCGCCTGCTGCGTGGAGTGGTCGGAGAAGAACCAGTTCTCCACCTTGCTCTGGTCCTTCACGTAGCGGCTGAAGACCTGCCAGACCTCGGGCGCCTCCATGTAGTCGTAGCCGGCCTCGGCCATGTAGTAGAGGCCCACCACGTCCGCCTCGTCCTCGAGCTTGCGGCCGTGGCCGTTGACGGCGGCGCCCAGCGCCAGCTGCGATCCGACGCCCGTGATGAGGCCGGCGGCGGGGCTGTCGGTCTGCGATCCCACGACCATGCCCGCGATCATGCTGCCCAGGCCGAACCACTTCTGCTTGCCCTGCTGGTCCTTGTAGCCGCGGTAGCCGTGGCGGTGGGTGGCGTGCGCGATCTCGTGGCCCAGCACGGCCGCGAGCTGCGCCTCGTTCTCCAGCGCGGCCACGAGACCGGAGTGCACGACCACGGTCCCGTCGGGGAGCGCGAACGCGTTGAGGCTGGGGTCGGCGATGAGGGTGAACGTGAACTGGAACTGCTGCGTGTCGACCCACTTCGGCACCAGGCTGCGGCCGATCCGCTCCACGTAGGCCTGCAGCTCCGCGTCGTTGATCCCCTTGATCTGCTGCTTGATCTGCGCGACCTCCTGGCCGGCCGCGGCCATGAACTGCGCCTCCTCGCCCTCGAACCCGGCCGGGAGGATCTTGCCTTCCTTGAGCTCGATCGAGCGGTCGTCCATCCGGATGCCCTTGCCCTCGAAGCGCATGCCCTCCTTCAGGCCCGGGGGAGGCGCCTGGCCCTTGGGCAGGCGCACCTCGTCGCCGTCCACCAGGAACGTCCTGGGCGTGACGCCGTCCACGACGCCGCGGAACGACTCCTCCTTGAAGCGCGCCTCCTTGACCTTGACCTGCCGCGCGACCCAGGCCGTGCCCTCCTGCCGGGCGTCCACCTCGACCTCCCAGCCGATGCGCAGGTCGCGGGTGGTGATGTCCTTGTGGTTGGGGCGCTCGACCTTCGTGTCGGGTGCGAGGCGCACGCTCTCGCCGTCGACCACGATCGCCTGTGACGAGGCCTCCCAGAGGAAGCCCTTCAGCCTCTCGGCGGACGCGGAGGACGTCGCGAGCAGGAAGACGGCGGCGGACACGACGGCGCGACGGATCGATGCCATGACGGTCTCCTTCCGCTGACCGTCTCCCGGGGCGCGTCGGGGCCGCCCCTGACCGAAGGTCGTCGCAGGAGGCGCGCGACAGCGGGGGGCGTTCCGCTCGCGGCGCGAGAGGACACGGATCGGTCACGTGCCCGGGCCCGGAGGGTCAGTGCGGGGAGGATTCCCAAGTGGGCCGACGCCTGTCAATGGGACCTTGGTCTCACGCGCCGCACGTCGCCATCGCCGGCTGCCGGGACGGCTCGGCAGCCGGCGTCGGGCCGCGCTCAGGGGGCGGGCTGCGCCACGGCGAACACGAGGTCGTCGCGGTCGTCGAACGGCCCGGGGGCGCAGGGGACGCTCGTGCCCTGATTGCGGAACTGCACGCGCACGGCCTGCAGGGTACCGGCCGGCAGCCGATACTCGAGCGAGAGCTCCTGGAGGCCGGGTCCCGTCGGCACGACCGTGCCCGTGTACACCCAGACCGGATTGTTCGCGTCGGCCGCGAAGAAGACGTCCGCGGCGTCCTGCTCGAAATCGCTGCGCGCGGTGACGAACGCCGTGACGATCGCGCCCAGGCCGGCGGTGAACGGGAGCCCGTCGCTGCTGCCCACCCGGATGCGGTCGTTGGAGCCGTCGCCCTGGGTGCCGTCCGCGCAGGAGTCCGCGATCGTGTTCGGCTGGTTGGGCTCGGAAAGGCCACGACCCGACAGGAACGTCCGCGAATCACACGAGCGGCCCACGACGGCGCCGCAGCTCGGCGCCTGCAGCAGGGGATCGAACTTCGCGAACAGGTCGCCGCCTGGCGGGGTCCCGACCGTGAGCGTCATCGGGGTCGTGACGCCGACGGGCTGGCCCGGCGTGCTCGCGCGCACCTTGAACGGGTGCGGGCCGGCCGGCGGCAGCAGGCTCGTGACCTTGAGGCTGCTCTGCAGGGAAGTGCCGGGCAGCGGGGTGAGCGTCGGGGGCGCGAAGGTGCACGACGTGCCCGACGGCAGGCCCGTGCAGCCGAGGTTCACCGGGCTCGTGAAGCCGCCCGTGGACTGGACGGTGCAGGTGCTGGTGGCGCTTCCGCCGGACGGGCTCACGACCAGCGTGCTCGGCGAGCAGGACACGGTGAAGGACCCCGACGGAGTGCCGTGCGCGCAGTTGCTGGCGCGCCCGAAGCAGGCCGGTGACGCTCCCGCGGCCACCACGTTGTAGAAGTACGTCCGGCCGGTAGCGACGTCGCTGTCGACGTAACCGGGACTCGTCACCTCGGCGATGAGCGCCTTGCCGTAGTTGCACCCGGCGTGACCTTCGGTGCGGAAGACCCAGTACCGCGTGGCGCCGGCCACCGCGCTCCAGGACAGCGTGTTCCGGAACACGCCGGGCGTCACCGTCAGCGTGGGCTGGGACTGCGCGATCGTGCCGCAGCTGCTGTTCTGCGGGAGCGGGAGGCTGCAGCCGATGCCGTGCCGGTTGAACGCGTTGAAGATGGCGGTCATGTGGGGCGTGCCGTTCTCGATGGAGCCGTCGTCGTCGTCCGCGGCGAGCCACTGCATGTAGCCGCTGGCGCAGCCGCAGCCGCTCGCGCTCTGCCCGCACGTGCAGCTGTACCACTGCCCGATGTTGCCGCTGCCCTGGTAGAAGAGCTTGTTGCCCAGGATGAAGGCGGACTGGCTGTCGAGGTTGAACGGGGGAGCCGTCAGGTCGCGCGCGACCAGGTCCCAGGCGGCCTGCCGCTGGGGCGCCGCCGCGCAGTGGACCTGCCGGCCGCAGGGCCCGGGGACGGTGGAGAAGTCCACGTCGCAGCTCTGGCAGACGAAGCCGAGCGCCGTGTCGGGCTGCCCGTCCGCGTGCTGGTCCCAGTCCGCGTCGCGCACGCCCGAGCAGTTGGTCGCGCAGTGCTGCGGGGCGCTCGCCTTGGCCTCGTTGACGTTGAAGCCCCGGCCATCCACGCTCTGGCCGCAGCCGAAGTCCCTCGTCTCGAAGAAGCCGTGCCCGACGCAGGAGTCCTGTGTCCGGTAGATGGCGGCGATGTCCGCGTAGCCCTCGCTCGAGTTGCTGAGGTTCCCCATGGCGTCGTTGTCGTCGAGCCCGTGCCCCCACTCGTGGTCGACGACCCCGGCGATCTCGCCCGTGTTCCGGCAACCCTTTCCCGACGAGTAGAAGTTGATGGTCGAGAAGTCCCAGAAGGCGTTGCAGTGGTTGGGCTCCTCGAACGTGCCGGGGAGGTTGGTATGGGCCGTGAGCGGCGTCCGCACCCAGGCGTTCTGCGGCAGGTAGCCGCGGGCGATCTCGGCGATGCGGTTGGCCTCGTAGTAGGTCGTGCGCGCGGATGGCGAGTCGCCGCCGGAGGGCGCCGACTCGCAATCGTGCTGCCCGTTGGTCCCGCCCAGGTCGAGCGCCCCCGTGCCCGAGGTCTCGCTGATGGTCACGCTGACGGGCAGGCAGCCCTCCGTCATCCGCACGAAGCGTCCGCGCAGCCGCGTGCGGGCGATCCCGCCGGGGTAGTCGTACACGCCGGCGCTGTTGGTGAAGTCGTTTGGCGCGGGAAAGCCCGTGTCGGCGAACGGCATCGGCGTCTGCGTGACCATGCGCCCGCACTCCTGGGGATTGGGGCAGATCTCCGTGCTGGTGAGGGGGTACACGCCTCCGACGACCTGGCGCTGCGCGTAGAGGTTCTGGTCGTGGAGCGCGACCATCTCGCCGGTGAGCGCGTCCACCATGGCCTCCCATCGCGCCACCGCGGGCGGACGCTGGAACGAGAAGACCCAGACCAGCCGATGGCCGTAGCCGGCGCCGACCGGTCCGGAGAAGCGCTCGCCGGACTGGTGCTCGGGCGGCGCGAACGGCACGATCTCGAGAGCGGGCTCGGTCAGGATCACGTCGTCGCGCGATCGGCCCTCGACGTACTCGAAGGCGGCCTCGATCGCCTCGGCCGGCGTGAGCTCGGGTGTGGCGACCGGCAGCGCGACGTTGCCCCAGGACTCCGTTCCCAGCACGACCAGGTTCCCATGGCTCACGGTGGCCGCGATCCGGCCGTAGCGCACGGGGACGCCGCGGTACTGCTGGGCGATGCTGACCTGCCAGAGCTCCGACGTGACCGGCGCGGCACGCACGGCGCCGAGCTGAGCCTCGTCGATGCCGAGCCGTGTCCGCTGCGACTGGACGTGCGTCAGCACGGCATCCGCCACCGCAGACGCGTCCACGACGGCCACGGTCCGGCCCAGTCGCCGACCCAGCGAATCGAGCGTGACCCGGTTCCCCACACCCGGGCCCGGGATCATCGGGACGGCCTCGACGATGTTCGTCGCCGTGCCCGAGCGGGGGTCGATGAAGACGTACGGCGCCGGGCCCGGCTCGCGCAGCCGCGCATCCCAGGCCTGCCGGTTCGGCAGCTGCGCGACGACGTCCGCCAGGGGGACGTTGACGGTGCTGATGCTCAGCTCGGGGCGGACGAACGCCTTGCCTTCCAGGGACGACGCGGGCTCCTTCGGCACGGCCGCAATGGCCTGGCTCGCCAGGCTGGCCACGAGCCCGCCACAAGCGGCCCCTCGCACCCACCGGCACTTGGATCGTTCGAACATGGATTCCTCCCGGGCCTCGACGGACTCACTCGGGAGAGCGGGGAGACGGGACGCGACCGGACAAGGGCCGCGAATCCGGTGTCCGCCGTCACATGCGGCGGCGGCTCGTCGCGGTCGGGGTGGGGCCTATGGCGCTTCCGCGCCGATCTCCGCATAGCGGAGGTAGAGGTCCGCGCGCGGCTGGAAGACGAGCTGGCGATCGACGATGAACGTCGCCTGGTTGTGGTAGAGGGGGATCCACCACCGCTCCTCCTCGACCAGGCGCACGGCCTTCTGGAGCAGCGGCAGCCGGTCGCGTGGCTTGAGGACGGCGTCGGCCGCCTCGATCGCGCGGTCCACCTCGGCGCTCGCGTACCCGCCGAGGTTGTCGGTGCCCAGGTGCCGGGCTGGCTCCGGGGAATGGAACTGCGTCGTGAGCAGCCACCCGGCCTCGCCCGTGAGCGCGGCGTCCGCGATCACCCATAGCCCGTACTCGCGGCGGCGGAGTGCTCTCTGGAAGGCCGGAGAGCTCGGAACGTCAACGAGGGTCACGCGGACGCCCACCTCGGCGAGCTGCCGGCACAGCTCCGGCAGCGCCGCTCGGCCCTTGAGGCCGAGGCCGTGCAGCGTGACCTCGAAGCCGCCGGGATACCCGGCCGCGGCGAGCAGGCGCCGCGCCTGCGCCAGGTCGCGTGGGCTGTCGGCGACGGCGGCCGGGTCCCCGCCCAGGATCGATCTCGGGACGACGCGGTCGGTGGGCACGGCGTACGGCGAGGCGGCCGCGGCAATGCGGACCCGGTCGAGCGCGAGGTCGATGGCCTCGCGGACCTGGCGCAGGCGGAAGGGGTTCGGGCTCGAGGTTCCGGGAAGGACGGGGCTCACGACGTTGAAGCCGAGATGGAAGAGGTACGGGCTGGGCTGACGGACGAGCCGGTAACGCGATCCCTGCGCGGCCGCGCGCTCCGCGCTCGGGTAGGTCGCCCGGACGATCGAGAGGCGGCCCGCCTCGATCGCGGGCGTCGCATGCTCGTCCGTCCCGGCCTGGACCTCGACGAACCCGAACCCGGGTCTCGGTCCCCAGTAGGCGTCGTGGCGGCGCAGGCGCAGCCGCCGGCCGGGGGCCCACGACGCGACGGCATAGGGGCCGGTTCCGTTCGGGCGCGCGTCCAGGCTCTCGCGCGTGGCGCCGACGCGGGCGATCAGGACCTGCGCGAGGTCGCCCAGCAGGCGCGCCGAGGGCCGGCCGGTGCGCAGGACGACGGCGTCGCCATCCGCGGTGACGCTCGCCACCTCGGCGATCTGCGAGCGGGCGGCCAGGCTCTCGTCGGCCTGGAGGCGCGCCAGCGAGTGGACGACGTCCTCGGCGCCCAGCATCGCGCCGTCGTGGAACCGGACGCCCTTGCGCAGCCGGAACACCCACGTCGTGGGATCGGGGTTGTGCCAGGCGACGGCCAGCGCGGGGACCACGCGCATCTCCCGGTCGAGGGCCACCAGGGGCTCGTAGACGTTCGCGACCTGCTCGAAGCCCTCGAGCGAGTTGTCGAGGTGGGGATCGAGCGAGGTCACGTCGTAGGGGACGGCCACGCGCAGCTCGTCGGCGGGGTCGCCGGGGGGAGGGGCACACGCGCACGGCAATACCGCCGCGAGGATCGCGGACAGGCGAGAGGCGATCGGCGTCTGCACATCCCGCATGGGCAGCCTCCGTCCTGTCCGGCTCGCTGCCCGATGCTAGCGCGGGAACGGCGATTACTCGAAGTGCTTCCACTCCGCCCAGCGGTCGGCGATGCGCACCCGCGGCCGCCGCACGATCCAGATCGGCATCCGGTCGCGCCAGGGCATGCAGAAGTCGCAGTCGTGGACGGTGGCCAGCGTCACCTGGCCGAACAGCTCCTCGAGCCGCTCGCGCCGGTTGCCGATGACGATCGCCACGTCGACGGGGTCCGCGGGCGGGCCCCAGAAGTAGAAGCTGTTGTGGGTGCTGTAGACGGGCGTGAGCCCGAGGTCGCGCCCGAGCCACTCGAGCGCCCCTGCCTGGCCGTAGCTGGGCGCGAAGTAGACGACGCGGCCCTGCTCTTCCGGCGAGAGCTGCGCGCGCACGCCTGCGACGTCCTTCACGAACTGCTCCCAGCCGAACCGGTCGGCGAACCACTGGGGCAGGTCCGTCCGCTTGCCCGCCCCTCGCTCGAACTGGGGCACGACCCCCAGCGTGGCCGCCCAGCGCGCGGTGCGGTCGGGAGACAGGATGGGAAGGCCCAGCGGAGCGAGGATCGCGCCCCAGGCCGCGAGCCACGCGACGAGGGCGGCGGGACCGAGCGCCGATCTCCCGGCGAGGCGGCGCTCCCACCAGGCGCCGCCGGCTGCGAAGAGCACCGGGTACACGCCCGCGATCCGGTCCGGCCGGCTCTCGTGACCGGCGGCCATGAAGGCCAGCAGCGCCAGATACGCGAGCGCCACGTGCCGGACCTCCCGTTTCCACAGCGCCACCAGCCCGGCGATCCAGAGCGGCAGCGTGCCCGGGCTCACGAAGATGACCTGCGTCATCAGGACCTGCAGGGCCGGCAGGCGCGTCTGCTTGTGCAGCGCGGCGTTCCGGTAGAACTCGAGCGAGGGCCATCCGTGCGTCGCCTGCCAGACGAGGTTGGGCGCGACCAGCAGCGCGGCCACCAGGGCGCCCAGCCACAGGCGCCGGTCGAGCAGGTGGCGCCGCGCGGGGGTGGCCACGAGCCCCACCCCGAGCGCCAGCACCAGCACGATCACGGTGTGCTTGGCCATGAGCGCCGTCCCGGCGAGCGCTCCGAACAGCAGCCAGAGCCGCGGCGCGTCCCTCCGCTCGATCTCGACCAGCGTCCACAGCAGCGCGCCCCACAGGACGATCTCGAGGGCGTTCATCGAGTAGAAGCCGAAGAGGATCTGGAACAGCGGCGCCGTCAGCAGCGCGGCGCAGGCCAGCGCCTGGCCGAGCCGTCCGGCGCCCAGGCGCCGGGCGAGCGCGCCGACGCCCAGCATCAGGACCGCGCCGAGGAAGGCCACCGGCAGCCGCAAGGCCACGAGCCCGTCGCCCATCAGCATCCGGGCCACGCGCAGCAGCGCGGGGGCCAGCGGGGGGTGGTCGACGTAGCCCCAGTCGAGCCGCTCGGCGCAGGACACGTAGTAGAGCTCGTCGATGAAGGGCCCGTACGGCCCCACGAGCCCCGGCAGCAGCAGGAGCAGGAAGGCGGCCGCCGCGAACAGGAGCGGCACCGCGTGCGTCCGGAGGAGCGACGAGGGACCGGCGCCCGTGTCGTTCATGCGCACAGGATCGTGCGGTCCTTCCGGAGCGTCGAGGACCGCGGGACGAGCGGGACGGGAGCCGTGACCAGCGGGACTCCCGTCAGATCCCGCTGTCGGCTCCGAACCCTCCGTCGACAGGGATCACGGCGCCGGTCACGAACGCGGCCGCGTCGCTGCACAGCCACAGCACCGGGCCCT
>JAICEW010000097.1 GCA_025923995.1 Vicinamibacteria bacterium
CCGATGAGCACGCCGCCGCGCGTCGTGGCCGTCCACCACGTGGCCCTCTGGGTGGAGGATCTGGAGCGCGCGCGCGCCTTCTACGAGGACGCGCTGGGCGGCCGGTGCGGGCCCGCCTACCACAACCCGCGCACCGGCTTCCGCTCGTACTTCGTGTCGTTCGGCGCGGGGGCCCGCCTGGAGCTGATGAGCCGCGAAGACGTGGGCCCCGCCGACCGGGACCGGGTGACGACCGGTTACGCGCACGTCGCGTTGTCCGTCGGCAGCGAGGCGGCCGTCGACGCGATGGTGGCCGCACTGGAAGCGCGAGGGACCGCGATCGCGTCGCGCACACGACGCACGGGCGACGGGTACTACGAGGCGGTCGTGCTCGACCCCGAAGGCAACCGGATCGAGATCACGGCGTAAGGGGCCGCAGCACCAGCGCGCCCTCGACCGCGAGCTCCTGGCGCGCGAGCGATTCCTCGACGCCGCGTCGTCCGGTCAGCCGGCGCAGGGGCGCGAGCGGCACCACGATCGGCAGCGGCCGGCCGGACACGACCAGCGGTGCCGCGCCCCCGACGCGCAGGACCCCCTGGCCCTCGACGGTGAGCGCCAGCGTGGCGCGCTGCTCGCGCGAGCGGACCAGCACCTCGAACGCGCCCGCCCGCGGGCGCGCGGAGTCGTCGCGGACCGTGACCGGCCCCAGGAAGTGCGCGGTCGCGCCGTCGCCCAGCGGGAGCGCGTCGTTCCAGGCGGGCCGCGTGCGCGCGGAAGGCCAGCGCTCGAGGACCGCGGCCAGGCACAGCACGATCGCGGCCCCGCCGAACACCGAGCGCGCGGCGGACGCGGCCTCGCGCGCGGCGGCCTTGCGGACCCACCAGGCGACGACGGTGGCCAGGATCAGCCACGCGAGCACGCGCGCCCACAGCCCGGGCGCGGCGTCGGCCCAGGTGCGCAGGAACAGGTTGGGCACGTAGACGTTGCCGTCGGCGAACACGCTGCGGGCCAGCAGCAGCGCGCAGTCGTTGGCCGCGTGCGGATCCTGCCAGAGCAGCCGCGCGAGGATCGCGGTCAGGCCGCCGAGCGCCAGCCCCATCGTCCACACCCCCTCGCGCGCGTCCGCGAGCGTCAGCGTCGCGTAGGCCAGCACGAGCGGGATCACCGGCATGATGTAGCGCCCCAGGTTGCACACGGCGCCGCTCCAGTTGTCGGCGGAGGCGACGGTGGCGTAGTAGACGAGCGCGGCCGGCAGGGCCCAGGCGAGACGCCGCGCGCCGGGCAGGACCGCGCCGCCCACGGCCAGCAGCAGGAAGGGCACGTACGGCACGATGCCGTAGCGGGCGTCGAGCCAGAGGCCCAGCAGCCCCTGCCCGACGCGGGCCGAGCTGACTCCTCCGGGGCCCCACGCGAGGAACAGCGCGTCGGGCCGCACGCTGCCGGTGATCCCGAAGTTGTAGAGCGCCGTCAGGAACAGCGTGGCCGCCTGCGGCAGGACGATCGCGACGAACGAGCGCAGGGGCGCCATCTCGTGGACGACGCGCAGGACGGCCCAGAGCGCGAGGATGCCCCAGACCGGCAGGAACTTCTGGTGCAGCCAGGGCAGCGTGGCCAGGCCGAGCCCGAGACCCCAGGCCGCCCTCCCGGTGATCCACGGGACGAACAGCAGCCAGCGCAGGGCCGCGGCCATCGCGAGCGCGCCCAGCATCTCCGGGTAGAACTGGTACGAGTAGAAGACGAACGGCGGCGCCAGGGCCGCGCCAGCCGCGACCAGGGCGGACAGGCGGGGGCAGCCGGTCGCGTCGCGCAGCAGCAGGAACAGCGCGCCCACCAGCAGGCCCGCCAGCGCGTTCCAGAACAGCAGCGTGGCCGCCAGACGTCCCGGTGTACCGCGGTACTGGTTGATCGCGCGGTCGACGCGCAGCAGCGGAGCCAGCAGGAGCGAGGGGCCGGGGGCCAGCACGTGGTACACCCCGCCGTCCTTGCCGCGCACGGTCTGGCGCGTGATCCGCGTCGCTTCGATGGCGTCGCGGCCCACCGCGGAGGGGCCGCGCAGGAGCGCGCCCATCATGCGGGCGCCCTCCTCCGCCGCCGCGTCCACGGCGAGCAGGGCGTTGCGGTACGCGGGACGGGTGGGGAGCTGCTCCATGGGGGCGCTGACGTCCTCCACGTCGAGCGTCCACCAGTGACCGAGCGCGACCGCCATGCGCAGCGTCTTGGGCTCGTTGCCCGGATGGCCCTCCCAGACCCGGGCCCAGGACGGGGAAAGGAACGCGTAGGCCAGGAACGCGAGAAAGGAGAGCGAGATCGGTCCGGGGGCGGGCAGCCGCACCCGCGGCACCTTCCAGGCCAGGAACGCCGCCAGCACCGCCGCGTCCTGTGCGATCCCCCAGTCCTGCGTGAGCGCGACCGGGAGCGTGAACCCGTAGGGATACGCGGGCCGCAGGGCCAGCGAGCCGAGCGCCACCACCGTCACCGCGGGGCGCAGCAGGAGGAAGGAGAAGCGCTGCGACTCGGCGGCGAGCGATTCGCGCCAGCCCTCGCCCGTCACCTGCCGGTGGACTCCGGCCAGCGCCATCCACGCGGCGCACCCGCCGGCCAGCCAGGCCGCGGTGCGCGCGAGCGCGCGGCCGGGATCGACGAGCGACAGGGCCTGCGGCACGAAGCCCGGCAGGTCGAGGGTCGAGTGCAGCAGGAGCCCGACCGCGCGGTCCACCTCGCGCGCGAGCGCCTGCAGCGCGAGCGGGACGAGGACCGTCAGCAGGACGCGCGGCGTCTTACCCATCGCGCGGGCATTCTAGCCGGCGCCCGCGCGCGCGCGTCAGAACATGAACCCGCCCAGCAGGTACACGCGCGTCCGGCCCTCGGAGTGGGCCACCGACAGGCTCCAGACGTTCTCGGGCTTCATGACCGAGACGAACACGCCCCCGCCGAAGCCGTGGTGCCAGGTATCGGACGTCTCGCCCGCCAGCCAGACGCGCCCGCCGTCGGCCAGGCCGAACACGCCGACGCGCGAGAGGAACGCCTCGCCCCTGTCGACGAGCGTCAGCCGCAGCTCCGCGTTGCCGAACGCGGCGGTGTCTCCGGCATAGCGCTGACGGCGCAGGCCGCGAATGCTCGTCGTTCCACCCAGGAACGCCGACTCATGGAACGGGTACCGGCCCCACGCATGCTGGCCACCCACGCGCAGCGCGAGCGTCGGCCGCAGCGCGATCGGCGCGGTCGCGTACACGCCCGTTTCCGCGTGCGCCACACCGAACGTCTCCTCGACGTCCCAGGCCTTGGGATAGACGAAGCCCTCCGCCTCCAGGTACGCGCCCCGGGTCGCGGCATCGGGATGGTCGCGGCGGTCCAGGAGGAACCCGACCCGCGCGCCCACCTGCCCGAAGTCGCCCGTGCCGTAGGGGTTCTCGACCTCGAGCAGGGTCGGGCCCTCGTCCTCGAACCGCGTCGTCGCGAACTTGACGACCGGGCCGATGGAGAGATCGAACGCCTCGGTGTCGAAGCGGTAGGACGGCTGGAAGGTGTACTGCCGCTGCGAGACGTCGTAGAAGTCTTCGGGCTGGTCGCTGGGCGTGTCGTTGCCGAACCCGTGGTAGCGGATGATGGTCAGGTCGGAGATCATCGCGTCGATCGCCAAGCGCGCGCGGTTGTCCGTGCGCAGCGACTCGTAGCTGTAGTGCCCGCCGAAGTCGTTGAGCTCGGTCGAGTAGGCCACCCGCAGCCTGTGCTGGTCGCCGTAGGGGTGCTTGCGGAACCCGAAGTCCGTCCGCCGCAGCTCGAGCCCGAGCAGCATGCCCAGGCCGCCGCCCGCGCGGACCCAGGGGATCACGCCCGTCGTGTGTCCCCAGTCGCGCTCCGGGTTGCCCACGCCGTCGAGCGGCTGCTCGTAGGGGCGGGCGCTGAACTTGGTGCCTTCTCCCTTGACCACGCGGTTCTCGCCCGCCTCGTCGTAGAACCGGCTGTGGCCGCTGTCGCCGTCGTCGAGCACGTCGTTGCCCGCCCCGCCCACCACGCGCAGCTTGATGCCGTCGCCTCCGCCCTCGCCGTGGGTGACCGCCCGGTCGTCGCCACCCTTCAGGAAGACGCGCACCTCCGAGGTCTCGTCGGGCAGGAAGCGGCGGCGCATGAGGGGACCCTCGGGCCCCGACGCCACCAGGTCGAGCCCGCCGTCCTCGCGGCGGATGGCCTCCACGGTGTCGGCCTGGTTGCTGGCGTGCACCTCGGCCTCGCGCGCGAGCAGCGTGTAGAAGCGACGCGCCGCCGCCGGCAGCGAGTTCCGGCGTCCCTTGAGGGAAGCGGCCAGCCACTCCCCGTCGATCGCGTAGTACTCGGGCGGCAGGCGCTTCACCGCGTCGTCGATCACCGCGTCCGTGAGGCGCGCACGCAGGTCGCTCACGATCGGCTCCCAGTCCGCCCACTCCAGCCCGGACAGGTGGCGCCGGTCCACGAACCGCGCCTGCCAGGTGAGGCCCAGGATGCTCGGGTAGGACTCCTTGAAGTCCACCAGCCTGGGGTTGGAGGGCCGGATGAGGTCGATCATGAGGCCGTCGAACCGCACGAACGCGAGGTCGCGGTCCTTGGGCACCGGGACCCAGAGGCCGGTCGCGCGGTCCTTGCCGAAGTCCCACTGGTCCTTGTGTCGGTCGTAGTCGCCGATCACCATGTCGAACAGGCGAGCCCTCAGGAACGCGTGGTCGTCGATACGCTGGCTCGCGTCCTTGTCCATCAGCTCCCACAGCTCGGGGGTCTCCATCAGGTCGGAGAAGCGCTCGAACCCGGGCGTCACCGGCGCCTTCGTCTGCGGGTCCTCCTCCAGCATGCCGACCATCCCGGCGAACTCCTTCCGGAACTCGCCCAGGCGGCCTGCATGGTCGGGGAGCACGACCAGCCGCCTTGGCACCGTGGGGATGCCCACGGCCTGCGCGAGGGCGTCCACGACGAGCGCGTTGGTCGGCAGCGAGGCGCTGATCTGGTCCTGCGCGACCGCGTTGGCGAAGCCGCGCTGGAGCGGCTTGGGCAGCACCGGCGTCGGGTCCTTGTCGATGGAGCGGAACTTCCACTCGTGCCCGTCCGCCCCCTCGAACGTGAGCGAGAGGGTCTGCTTGCCGCCGCCCTTCTTCTTGGCTGTGAGGCCGCCCGCGAAGCGGTCGAGGTCGAGCACCTCCACCTCGATGGGCGTCGCCCACAGCTTCCGGTAGCCCGATCCGAACAGCAGCCGGTGCATCGGGCCGGCCTGGTACTCGGGGTTGATGGCCAGGCGGTGCGTCTTCTTCGCCTCCGCCTCGGCCGCTCCGGCCACGCCGCCCGCCAGGGACGCGGCCAGTGCGACCACCACCGACTGCGCGCGCATCTTCATGACGCCCCCCCGTCAGGCCGAGGCTTCGAGGGCCAGGGCGACCCGTTTCGCCTCCGCCCGTTTCGCCTCCGGCCGCTTCTTCTCCGCCCGTTTGCCCCGGGGCCCCTTCCGGCGGCCCTTGCGCCGCTGCTTCTGGCCCGCGTCCGTCTCGGCCCAGTCGGCCTCGAACACCTCGGCGATCTTCCGGACCACCTTGGGCTCGCGCACGATGACGCCGATCTCGCGCCGCGCGTCCAGCTCCAGCCGGCGCAGCCCCATGCTGCCCACGAAGGCCCGGCGTCCGTCGCGCACGACGGCGCGCACGTGCAGCCGCGCGCCGGGGTACTTCTCCGCCGACAGGTTGTGCCCGCGCTCGACCTTCCCGATGATCCGCACCTCGACGCCCTTGCGTACGCGCTCCTCGAGCACCCGGATGGTGGCGTTGTCCGTCACCTGCCCGTAGATGAGCAGCTCGTGGCGCGCGGCCTTGAGGAACGCGGTCAGCCGCTCACGCGCGTTCTGCGGGCTCACCAGGAAGTCGCGCGCGTTGCCGCCGTACGGGTTGCGGTCGAAGTCGGCCTCGAAGAGCTTGAGCGCCTCCAGCACCAGGTCCGGCTTCTTGGTGGCGATGCCCAGGCTGCGGCTGCGGTCGATGTCGTTGCGGGTCAGGTTGTAGCCGAGCACGAAGAGCTTCTCGCGGTCGACGATCATGATCTTGCCGTGGTAGCGGACCAGGTCGTCCGCGCTGCGGGAGACGGTGGCGCCGATCTCCAGCAGCCGCTGCTCCAGCTTGCGCAGCGCCTTCTCGCCGGCGCGGGCGGTATGCGCGATCAGCGTGCGCACCGTCACGCCGCGCCCGATGGCGTCGCGCAGGGCCTTCTCGATCAGCTTGCGGTCCAGGCGGAAGATGTGGATGTCGATGGAGCGGCGCGCGCTCTGGATCGCCCGCAGGATGGGCCCGATACCGTCGTCCGGCTGAACCAGCAGCTGCATCTCAGGCCTTGTCCTTGGACTTCTTGTCCTGCCACTCGACCGCGATCTGCTCGCCGTTGTGGCTCAGGGAGAGCAGCTGCTGCGTGATGGGGTCCGTCTTGCGCGCGAGCGGCAGCTTGACCGCGTAGGTGAGGTCCTCCTGCGTGAAGGCACGCAGCTCGTGCTGGATCTTGGCCTCGCGCAGGATCTCCTCGACCCCGGAGCGCAGCTCCGGCGAGTCCTTGGCCCCGATCTTGAGCACCATCTCCTTGCGGCTCTTGGGCTCGATCGACTCGAGCACCCAGACCACGGACAGGATGAACAGGGTCGCGAAAGTGGCGACCCAGTAGATGCCGACGCCGGACGCCAGCCCCAGGCCGAGACACGACAGCATGATCCCGGCGTCCTTGGGGTCGTCGACCTTCGCCCGGTACCGCACGAGGCTGGCGGCGCCCACGATGCCGAAGGCGCGCGCGAGGCTCGCGCCCACCACCAGCATCACCAGCGCGCCGACCAGCGCGAGGATGATCTGCGTCTGGATCACGGCCGGCTGCCGCGGCGGCGTGCCGCGACGCTGCGGACGGAACGCCAGTGCCGCTCCCAGCACTCCCGCGACCGGGAGGGCCACGAGCGCCTCCTTGAGGGAGACGATCTCCGGCGCGTGGGTCTGTCCGGCGGCGCCGGGCAGCGCCTCGGGCGCCTGCGGCGCCGCCACCACCGCGCTCAGCGCCCCCACCGCGCCCAGCACGACCACGATGGCCAGGGCCAGGCGCACGGCGCGGTGCGACCTCTGCACGGCGCGCAACACGCGGCGCCGCGTCCTCATCCTCACAGTGTGGGACACGGCGCTCCCTCCGAGATCTGGCGGATCTTGTCTTGCAGGACGGCCGCCCACCGCCCGGCGTCCGTGCTGGCGGGCTTGCCGTCGGCGTACTCCTGGACCAGCACGCCGGTGAACAGCGCTTCCAGCTGGGCCGGCGAGAGCTGGACCAGTAGGTCGGAGAGCATCTTGCGTCCTCCCTCGCTGATGGCCGTCTGGTCGAAGGTCGCGCCGTGCAGGCGCGGCGACTTGATCGCGACGGTGCAGGCGGCGCGGTCCTTCCAGACGGGGACGCGGCTCCACGACTCCACGTCCAGCTTCCGCTCCTCCTTGCCCTTACCGCGCACGCGGCTGAGCGTGCCGCTCACGCGGCCCAGGGTCCCTCCGACGTCGTGCATGTAGGCGAGCGCCTTGGCGCAGTGGCCGCCCGGTTGCGGTGGGTACCCCTCCGGCAGGCACAGCAGGCGCTGGTTCTCGTCACGGTTGTCCCAGTTGTTGATGAGCACGGCCATCAGGCGCATGGCGTCGCGCTGGGCCCGGGTCGCGCCGCGGCCCTCGGCCTGGGCCTCGTCCAGCTCCTCCCAGCCCCAGCCCACGTCGTCCTTGCCCTCGATCGCCTTGCCCGGGAGCCGTCGCTCGATGGCGACGTTGTGGAAGTCGACGAACGCGCGCTCGTCGCCGGGGAGCTTGTCCGCGGCGGTGAACGGGTCGTAGCGACAGCCGAAGCAGCGCAGCGTCTTCACCAGGTAGATGCGGTCGGCTCCGAAGCCGAGCGCCGAGAGCAGGCGCGCGGCGGCGGCCTCGCTGTGGACCTCCGCGCTGCCGTACTTCACCTTCAGGACCTCGCCGCCCTCGAAGACGCAGTCGAACTTGGGCGTCGCGCCGCTCGGCTCGGAAGGATGGAAGCGGCAAACGGCGGGATCCGGGAACGGGTCGGGGTTTTGTCCCAGGTCCGCCTGGGAGGGAGGCACGGCCGGAGGCGCCCACACGGACGCGCGAGCGAGCGCGTCCTTGCGGACCTCGTCCGCGCGCTCCTTGGGCGTGGCCAGCTTCAGCTCGACCTTCCGCGGCGTGAACCCCTCGACGGGCAGCTGGACCGGCAGCGCCGCCTGCGACCCCGACAGGGCCGGCTGCAGGACGCACGTCACCGCCACCACGAACGCTCGTCCGTATCTCATGTGTCCTCTCGCAAGCGCGGCCGGCTCGAGGACCCCCTCCAGAATCCCCGGGCCGGCCGCATCGTGGACGACTGCGGTCAGCGCACCGCGACGGGCCGCTCGAGGCGAAGGTTCACCACGGTGCCCGCCGGCAGCTCGACGTCGTCTCCCTTGGAGGCGACGACCGCGCCGCCGCCGCCCACCAGCACGCCGATCAGCGCGCCCTCCTTGCCCTCAAGGACGCCGCCCAGGATTCCGCCCAGCACCGCGCCCAGTCCGGCGCGCTTCTTGTCCACGCCCGACTCCTTCACGCTGGCGACGGTCGAGCGGATGTCGACGCGCTGGCCGTTCGGCATCACCAGCTGGTCGAAGGCCAGGTCCAGCCGTCCGCCCTTGGACGGGCGCTCGGCCGGCTGCGCGTCCTGCACGATGCCGCGCACGCGCGTGCCCGCGGGGATCTGGACCTCGCCGTCCACGCGCACCGACTCCGCGATCGTCGCCTCCACGCGGTCCTCGCGCCGGGCGGTCTTCGACGACAGCGGCGTGTCCAGCCGCACCGTCATCTCGGTCCCGTTGGGGACGTTGATCGCGCCGGAGCCCATGCGGCGCGAGGAGCGCGTGCCCTGGCTGCGGTCGACGTCGTCGCGCAGCTCCACGATGGAACGCCGGATCTCCTCGACCTCCGCCCTGGATGCGCCCAGGCCCTGGGCCTCGTCGCGCTGGTGGCGCCGCACCTGGCCGCGCAGCCACACGAGCTCGTCGCGGATGTCCGCCTCGCGCTGGCGGAACTCCTCCGTGCGCGCGGTGTCGCTCAGCCGGGCCAGGCTGGCGTCGAGCTGGTCGACGTCCGCCTGCAGCTGCCGGATGTCCTCCATCGTGGCGCCCGTCGGATGATCGGCCAGCGCCGGCGCCACGCCGGCCATCGTCAGCGCGAGGCTCAACAGAAGCAGCCTCTTCATGATTCCTCCTCGAGGGAGCCGCGGTCGTCGTCCGGTCGTGTGAAAGCCGATCGGCCCCGATAACACACCTGCCTCCACGCAGAAGCAAGAAGTCCGCCAGGCAGGTCCTGCCCGCAAGCCGTGCTTTCTCGCGGAGAAGGCCGTCACGAGGTTTTGCTTTTGTAGTTCTTGCAGGAAGGTATGACCGAGGGCAATCTTGCAGGGTGGGTCCTCGTCCCGGCCCGCATCGTCGCGTCGACACGTCGCACCTGAGGAGCACGCCTGCGATGAGAGCGGAACACCGTTGAGCCCCGCGACCCGATCGGCCCTGTTCTCGGCCGCAGTCCTGCTCACGTCCCTGCCCCTGGCGGCCCAGACGGACGACGTCCTGTTCGCGAACTGGCGCGCGAACCCGATCACGATCGGCTCGAGGCCGGCCGGCATGGGGGGCGCGTTCGTGGCGGTGGCCGACGACGCGCGTGCGGCCTTCTCCAACCCGGCGGGCCTGACGCAGATCCCGCTGACCGAGATCTCGGCTTCGTCCGGCCGGCCCTGGATGGCCGTGGCTTCCGGCCGCAGGCGCCTGCGCCTCGCCGCGTACTTCACGGACGGGGAGCAGGAGCCGCTGCCGGCTCTCGACGACGAGCCGCGACAGACGCTCCAGCCCTCGGTCTGGGAGATCGGGGCGGCAGCGGGCTTCCAGCCCTTCCGCAGGGTACGGCTCGGCGCCGCCGTCGCCTATCGGCACCTGAGCATCGACGAGGAAGGGGGCGGCGCAGGCACCGCGAACCCGCTCGCCGGCGGCAGCGAGGGACGGGTCCGCACCACCCTGGGTGTGCTCATCGACCTGATACCGGCGAGGATCGTGGGCTCGTCGCCGTTCAAGCTCGGGGTCGCCTACCAGCCCGGCGTGAGCTGGACCATCCCGCGGCCGGGGATGAGCGAAGTCGAGTTGCGGCGGCCGAGCGTCTCGTCGGTGGGGCTGGCCTGGCGCGCCGACAATTCGTGGAGCTTCAGCGGCCAGGCCGACATCATCCGCTACCACGAGGTGGTGGACGCGCTGGTCCGCAACGTGGGCGACGACGTGGCGCATGACTTCTCGCTCGTCAACGCGGTCGAGCCGCGGTTCGGGACCGAGTTCGCGACGCCGCTGCGCTGCGGCTGCGGAACCATCAAGGTGCGCGCCGGCCTGCACTACGAGTCGCCGGGGACACTCGTCTTCACGGGCGCCGATCCCGAGCTCAGCGACGCCTTCCGCGTGCGCTCCTGGCGCACGACCGTCACCATGGGCGTCTCGTTGTTCGCCGAGCACTTCGGCAACGCGCTGCGCATCGACGTCGACTCCCGCGACCTGGTCCACGGTCCCGCGCTGTCGGCGGGCGTCGTGTGGAGGTTCTGACCGCGTGAGACACCTGGCCGCGCTGCTGCTCGCCTCCTCCCTGCTGGGCGCCTGCTCGTCCGCTGGCGTCCCGCGCCCGCGCGCCGCGGCGCCCGAGACGGTGGGCCGCGGCTGCCCGCCCGAGCGCGCCCGCGACGGCGAGGTACGGCTCGCGTTCCTGGGGGACTCCGGCTACGGCACCGGCGTCTCCGAATGGGGCACGCACGGCCAGGAGGCGGTGGCCGAGCGCCTGAACCGCCTCGACCTGCCGGCCGACCTCGTCTTCTTCCTGGGCGACAACATCTACTGGCTGGGCCACGCGGAGCTCTACAAGACGCGCTTCGACGACATGTACGACCCGCTCATCCGCGAGTGCCGCGCCCACGTCGCGCTCGGCAACCACGACGTCAAGGGTTGCCGCGCCGTCGAGGAGCACGAGCAGTGGGAGAGCTGCTTCCAGGAGCTGACCACGGCCCTCGTCGCGGACAAGAAGGCGGGCTACCAGCGCCAGGGCCTGCCGGAGGCGGAGGCGACCGACCGCGCCGAGCGGGAGGCGCAGGAGGACATGGAGCGCGCGCTGGAGGCGGAGGCCCTGCCGCTCAGCAAGGCCAACTGTCTGCCGGGCGACGCCTCCGCGTACGAGAACGAGGCGGGCGGCACCTGCCATGCCGGCGACGCTCTGGCCCACGCCCAGTTCGGGTTCGGCTCGGTGGACAAGGGCGACCCACCCAAGAGCTCGCGGCAGCGCTACTACTCGATCCGCTATCCGCTGCCCAAGCCGGCGCCCGGCGCGACGACCGCCTCCTCGCCTCCCGAGAAGGAGGAACGGCCGCTCGTGGACGTGATCGTGCTGGACACGAACACGCTGCACGTCGGCGGCAGCGTGCTGGGCCGATCGGACAAGCCCCGCGAGGACCGGTTGCAGCTGCAGTGGCTGCGCAGCGCGATGTCCGAGTGGCTGCCGACGCCCGGGAGCGAGGAGACCCGGATCTGGAAGATCCTGGCCATGCACCACCCACCCGCGACGCCCCGCGGGTGCGCCTGCCTGTTCTTCGGGAAGTGCATCGGCGGCCATGGTGACGAGGAAGCGCTCGACCAGCAGATCAAGCGGGCGCTCCAAGGCCTGCAGCAGCCCGACCTGGTGATGGCCGCGCACAACCACCTCTATGCGCGCAGCCACCCCCTCGACGCGGAGGGGCGGCCGCTCAAGGAGGGACACGGCGCCGTGCGCTACTTCGTGGCCGGCGGCGGGGGCGCTCCGCTCTACGGGATCAAGGGCCCCGACGCGCGGTGGGCCAAGACCGGCTCCATCTACCACTTCGTCTACATGCGGCTGACGGCGAGCTCCGCGTTCTTCTGGACGATCGACGAGAACGGCCACGTGCAGGACTCCGGCTGCTTCGAGAAGGGGTCGAACGTGGACTTGCCGCTGTCGCCCGACTTCGCCTACGACGACGCGTTGCCGCCGCGCTGCGCCGCCGACGGGAGCCAGCCGGCGGTGTCCCCGAAGACCAGCCCCGAGTCACCGGCCCCGGAGAAGCCGGGTCAGGCCGCGGGCGCGCCCGAACGCTGAGAACGCCAGTAGGGTTGCTGCCGGGCGGAGACGCGGAGGGAGAGCGCCGCGCGGACGTGCGCGGGGAGCACACCGAGCGGCTGACGGTGCTGCCGCGGGTCGAGCGGCAGGTAGGTGCGGCCGTTCGCGTGCAACAGCTCCGCGTGGGGGGGCAGCTGGGGCAGGTCCTCCGCGTCCAGCTCGACGCGCACGAACGACATCTCGCGCGTGCTCTCCACCTGTGCTCGCTCGCCCAGCGCCAGGAGCACGGCCGCCAGCAGCACCGCGGGGCCGCGCGCGGGTCCCAGGGTGTCGAGGAGCCAGGAGACGCCGTCCTCACCCGTGGGGGCGGGCGGCACGTCCACCAGGTGGCTCACGAACGTGAAGGAGGCGACGACGCGGCCGATGCGCCCGCCGCGCGCCCACCCCTGCGCCAGCTGGCGCGCGAAGGCGCTGATCTCGGGATGGCGGGCGAGGGAGACGGAAAGGGCGACCAGTGATCGATGCCGGCGGCCAGGCCGCCGGCTCAAAACCCCCAGCTACGTGAAGGTTCCTGACGGCGCAGCCACGCGGCGATCAGCGCCACCGTCTCCTCGGCCGCCAGCAGCATCGAGCGCGGCGTCGGCGTGTCCTCCGCCGCCACGCGGTGGATGCGCAGCCGGTCGAGCGCCGAGTCCGTGTCGCCCGACCAGGGCAGGCCGGCGTGCTGGAGCGCCGTGCGGCACGCGCTCTCCACCGCCATCCGGCAGGCGGTGGCCACCAGCGGCTCCGGGCGGCGCTCGCTCACGAGCAGGCGCGCGATGCCGAGGTTGTTGCGACACTCCTCCCAGCGGTCGGCCGGGACGCTGGTGGCGACCGGGTTAGCTGCAGCCACTCGTGGACCCGCAGTTGGCGCAACGGTAGCAGCTGCCGTTGCGCGTCATGATGCTCCCGCAGTAGTGGCAGGACGGCGCGTCCGCCTGGCTGCGGAACGTGCTGTGCGTCGAGGAGGAGGCGACGCGCGGAGGAGCCGCGGGCGCGTCGCCCGGGGCCGCCGCGCGCGCCTCGGTGTGGACGCCCACCTCCTGCTGGTCGGAGGGCGAGAGGAACTTGCTGGCCAGCCACCGGAAGATGTAGTCCGTGATGCTCTTGGCGTACGGGATCTCGGGGTTCTTGGTGAAGCCCGAGGGCTCGAAGCGCACGTGCGAGAACTTCTCGACCAGCGCCTCCAGCGGCACGCCGTACTGCAGCGCCATGGAGATCGACGTGGCGAACGCGTCCATCAGGCCCGAGATGGTCGAGCCCTCCTTGGCCATGACCAGGAAGATCTCGCCGGGCGTGTGGTCCTCGTACATGCCGGCCGTGATGTACCCCTCGTGGCCCGCGATCGAGTACTTGTGGGTGATGGCCTGGCGCTCGTCGGGCAGCTTGCGCCGGGCGGGCCGCACCTCGACCGCGGTCACGTCCTGCGCCACCGCCTTGCCGTCCTCCTTCGAGGTGCTGAGCGGCTGGCTGCGCTTGCAGCCGTCGCGGTAGACCGCGACCGCCTTCAGGCCCAGCCGCCAGGACTCCAGGTACGCGCTCGCGATGTCGTCGGGCGTGGAGTCGGCCGGCATGTTGACGGTCTTGGAGATGGCGCCGGAGAGGAAGGGCTGCACCGCCGCCATCATCTTGATGTGGCCCGCGTAGTGGATCGAGCGCTTGCCGTTGGCCGGCGGGAACGCGCAGTCGAAGATGGGCAGGTGCTCCTCGCGCAGCCAGGGAGCGTTCTCGATCGTCTCCACCTGGTCCACGTACTTGAGGATGTCGTCCACCTGGCCCGGCGTGTAGCCCAGCTTCTTGAGCACGCCCGGCACCGACTGGTTGACGATCTTGATCATCCCGCCGCCCACCAGCTTCTTGTACTTGACGAGCGCGATGTCGGGCTCGATGCCGGTGGTGTCGCAGTCCATCATGAAGCCGATGGTCCCGGTCGGCGCCAGCACCGTGACCTGGCTGTTGCGGTAGCCGTGCTGCACGCCCAGCGTGTAGGCCTCGTCCCAGACGGCCAGCACGGAGGCCAGCAGGTCGCGGGGCACCTGCGTGCTGTCGATCATGTGCGCGTGCTGCCTGTGCTTGTCGATCACCCGCAGCATCGGCTCCGCGTTGCGCTCGTACCCGGCGAACGGCCCCATGGCCGATGCGACGCGCGCGCTCTGCGCGTACGCCTCGCCGTGCATGAGCGCGGTCACGGCTCCCGCGTACGCGCGGCCGCCGTCCGAGTCGTAGGGCAGGCCGCGGTCCATGAGCAGCACGCCCAGGTTCGCGTAGCCCAGGCCCAGCGGGCGGTAGTCGTGGCTGTTGCGGTCGATGGCCGGCGTGGGGTAGCTGGCGTTGTCGACCAGGATCTCCTGCGCGGTGATCATGGTGCGGCAGGCGGCCTTGAAGGCCTCGGTGTCGAACTCGCCGTCCTCGCGCCGGAACTTCATCAGGTTCAGGGAGGACAGGTTGCAGGCCGTGTCGTCCAGGAACATGTACTCGCTGCAGGGGTTGCTGGCGTTGATGCGCGCGGTGTTGGGGCAGGTGTGCCAGTCGTTGATGGTGGTGTCGAACTGCATGCCCGGGTCGCCGCACTGCCAGGCCGCCTCGGCCATCTGCTTCATCAGGTCGCGCGCCTTCATGCTCTCGGAGACCTGGCCCGTGAGCACGTACCGCGTCTGCCAGTCCTTGTCCTCCACCACCGCGCGCATGAACTCGTCGGTCGCGCGCACGGAGTGGTTCGCGTTCTGGAAGAAGACGGAGTCGTACGCGCCGCCCTTCACGTTGAAGGAGCCGTCGTAGCCGGCGTCGATCAGGGCCCAGGCCTTGCGCTCCTCCTCGGCCTTGCTGCCCACGAACTCGATGATGTCGGGATGGTCCGCGTTGAGGATCACCATCTTGGCGGCGCGCCGGGTCTTGCCGCCGCTCTTGATCACGCCCGCGAACGCGTCGTAGCCGCGCATGAACGAGACGGGGCCCGACGCGGTGCCGCCGCCCGCCAGCGGCTCCCGGGAGGAGCGGATGTTCGACAGGTTCGAGCCGGTGCCCGAGCCGAACTTGAACAGCATGCCCTCGGTCTTGGCCAGCCCCAGGATCGAGTCCATGGTGTCGTTGACCGCGTTGATGAAGCAGGCCGACGCCTGCGGGTGCTTCTCGATCCCGACGTTGAACCAGACCGGGCTGTTGAACGCGGCCTTCTGCTGGACCAGCAGGTGCGTCAGCTCGTCCGAGAAGTTGCGCAGGTCGTCCGCGGTCGCGAAGTAGCCCTGCTCCTCGGCCCAGCTGCAGATGGTGTCGACCACGCGGGAGATGAGGCGCCGCACGCTGCTCTCCCGCTCGGGCGAGCCCAGCTGCCCGCGAAAGTACTTCGAGGCCACGATGTTGGTGGCCGTCTGGCTCCAGGTCGTGGGGACCTCGATGCCGTGCTGCTCGAAGACGGGGCGGCCGCGCTCGTCGTTGATGACGGCGGACCGCGTCTCCCACGCCAGCTCGTCGTACGGATGCCGCCCCTGCTTCGTGAAGTACCGCCGGAACGTCAGCCCCGTCCGCTTCTCGACCGCCGGGGTCGCGGGCCTGGCGTCCGTTCGCGGGTTCTCAGGGGGATGGGTGGACATGGTGCGCCTCCACGAGGGGGTGGGACGACTCTTCGAAAATACTTTGCCGGGCCTACTTAGCCCTCAACTCTTCACGTCTTGCGTCAACAATGAATTGTGCTTGAGATTGTCGAACAGCCTTCGCAGGGGTGTCAAGAGAAAATACTAGATCTTGTGGTCTCCCTGGAGCAGACCCCATTATCCCGCCGTATCCGTATCCAGATCAAGGCCTTCCGGCGAAAAACGATGTGCGCTATCCCTGGGGGTGGCTTTCCTTCTTGTAGGGAACGAAGCCGCGGGCGATGTAGTTGGGCAGCGCGGCCGGACCGTCAAGGGTGCAGGTGTGGAGCCAGACGCGCGTCGGCCCCGAAGCCCAGGCCTCCTGCGTGGCGCGCGTGAGCAGGAGCTTGCCGAGTCCCCGCCCCTGGAACTCGGGCAAGAGACCGAAGTAGGACAGCTCGCAGGATCCATCGCCGTGCCGTGTGAGCTCGAAGTATCCCGCCGGGGTCCCCCCCACGTACGCGACGTGGACCGAAATGCCCGGCGTACCCAGATGCTCCCGGACCTGGTGGTCGGTCCAGGCCAGCCGGTCGGTCCACCGATAGTCGCGACCGACCTCGGCGTAGAGGTAGCGATAGAAGGAAGGGGTGCAGGCGGTGGCCTGCTCGATGCGGACGTCCTGCGCCGGCGCGTCGGCCGCGCGCAACGCGTCCGGCGAAGTCATCTCGAGATAGGTCCGCTCGACCAGGGCCACGAGTCCTTGATACCACGAGGCCCGGCCCGCAGGGGCCCGCGGGGCCGGCGAGGCGTGGCTCCTACCAGCCTCCGCCGCCGCCTCCGCCGCTGCTGCTGCCTCCCCCGCCGCCGCCGCCTCCGCTCGAGCCGCTTCCCGACGACGAAGGCGGGGAGACGCCCGCGGACAGCGAGCTGGCCGCGGCGGCCCAGGAGGCGCTGGCGCCGGCTCCTCCGAACGCCCCGCCTCCACCCGTCCAGGCCGAGGGACCGCTGCCCGACGAGCCGCTTCCCGAGGACGTGGACGTCGAGCGGGTCCAGGTCGAGGCGGTGGAGCGCGAGTGGGATTGTGCGCCGTAGGAGCGGAACCAGTCCTGCGCATCGTCGTCGAGGCCGAAGGCCAGGACGTAGGGGAACCACTCGTCGCGCAGCCGGGGCTGGGGCCGGTCCAGCTCGTCCGCGAAGTACCGTCTCGCCGAAGCCAGCCGCTTGCGGAAGGCGATGCCCTGGCTGCGCTCCCGCGAGCGCGCGTTGTTCACGATGCTGTTGAACATCGCGAGCGCGACCAGGGTGATCCCCAGGCGGACGTCGAACCCGAGACCGCCCGTCGCCGCGGCCAGCTCGGACACGACGGGCACGCCTTGGAAGCCGGTGATCGCGACCAACGCGAGGCCCACCAGCAGCGCGCCGGGAATCCAGAAGGCGAGGGTCTCGACCAGGCCGCGGTCGACCCGTCCGCGCCAGCTCGACGAGGCACCCGTGCCGAAGCCCGCCAGCAGCAGCGCCGGGACCACGACGGCCAGGATGCGCGGGAACGCGCTGTTCGCGGCTCCGGGCGCGCGCCAGAGCAGGTACACACCCGCGGAGAACGCGAGCAGCGTGGGGATCCACAGTGGGAAGGGCCGGCGCGCGGGAGGACCGACCAGCTCGTCCGCGCGCGCCTGCAGGGCAGGACGGATCTTCGAAGACGGATCGAAGCCCGTCTTGCGGTAGTGCGCGCGCACGTCGGCCGTGCTCGTCTCGGTGCGTCCGTCGAAGAAGAAGCCGTCGACGAGCGCGCGCTCGTATTCGACCAGCGTCTCGCGGTCGACCTTGAGCGTCATGTGGAGATGGTCCGCGGCGTCCACGCGGGTCGCGAGCTTGTGCTCCGCCGAGAGACGCGCCACGACCGCCGCCACCTCGTCGGGCCCCACGGCGCGGTCCCAGACGGCGCCCACGACCTCCGCCGGGTGGCACAGCAGGTTCGCCTGCAGCCAGTCGGGGTCCGCCGCCGCGACCGGGGTGACCGGCGCGAACCGGCCGCGGATCCACTCGCTCGCGAGGAACAGCACCGCAAGCAGCAGCGGCACCGCGACCAGCGCCAGCACCAGACGCCCCTGGCGCGGCGACATCGTGGCCAGCGCGGGCTCGCCCGCTCCCGTGTAGTCGAGGCGGAGCCGGACGACGTTGCTCATGCCCGGCAGGAGTCGTCCCGTGCGGACCGTCCGCTCCTGCGGCCCGTCCACGCGCCAGACGGGGTCGACGCGCAGGGTGACCGCGTGCTGCTCGATGACGCCGACGCGATCCGCGAACGCGAAGTCGTGCGCGAGCGTGAAGTGGCCGTCCTCCCGGACCAGCGCGCCGTAGAGCGAGTAGTCGAGGTCGTACACGATCTCGGTGCGGTCGAAGTCCGCATCGGTCGTGGCCCGGCCGCGCCAGCGCAGCACCTTGGCGGAGACCCATCCGTACCGGTCGACGTCGTCGAGGCTGCCCTCGCTCAGGGTCCGGGTCTCGCCGGTGGCCGGATCGATCCGGGTCATCCCGTGCAGGACGATCTCCTGGCCGGGGGCCAGCCGGAAGGTGCGCTCCGGGCCGTTCCAGTCCCCCGTCAGGACCATGTGCTGCCGCTCGCGGACGTGCAGCACGCCCTCGGCGTCGAGCTCTGCGGCCACGTCCAGCGACTTCCAGTGCAGCTCGCGCGCGTCCAGATGGGCCGCCGCCAGGAGCAGCGCGCAGACGAGGGCCGCCCTCGCGAAACGCATACACGATGAGAGTGCGCGGCTCCGCCGGTTGCTCAAAGTGGAGGTGTGATCCAGATCACACTCCCGGGGCACCGAAGTTGCTAGCGTCCGCCCTCCTGGCCGGGTGCCTTGCGTGGCCGCGGCATCAGGGCTGAACCGTACGGGCTCCCTCTCCTACGGTGCCTCATCATGGCCTCGGGCTATAAGCTCCGCCTCGGCGACGGCACCACCGTCCTGCTCGACGACAAAGGTCTGGCCACCTGGCTGCAGGGTGGGCTCGTCGATGACAAGGCCCGCGTGCAACCGGCGGGTTCGAGGCAGTGGCTCACCATCCGCCAGCTGATGATCGCCGTCGAGCGGGCCACGCGTGAGCGCGAGGCCGAGCAGAAGCGCCGGGCGGCCCAGCGACAGGTCGTCGAGGAGCGGGCGGAGGCCGAGCGCCGCGCGGCCGAGGAGCAGGCGGCTCTCGAGCGTCAGGCCGAGGAGCGTCAGGCCGAGGAGCGCTTGGCCGAGGCGCGTCTGGCCGAAGTGCGCCTCGCAGAGGAGCGCCTGGCCGAGGAGCGCGTCGCGGCGGAGCGCCGCGCGGCCGAGGAGCAGGCCGCGAGAGAGATTCGAGCCGAGCGGGAGCGCCTCGCGGCCGAGCGACGGTCCGCCAGGGAGCGGGCGAAAGCGGAGCGCCGCGCGGCCGAGGAGCAGGCCGCTCTCGCGCGGGCGACCGAGGAGCGCGCTGCGGCCGACCGCCTCGCGGCCGAGGAACGCGCTACGCGAGAGAGTCGAGCCGAGCAGGAGCGCCTGGCGGCCGAGCGACGATCCGTCAGGGAGCGGGCGGAAGCCGAGCGCCGGGCTGATGAAGAGCGCGCCGCGCGCGCGCGCCGGGAGCCCGAGCCGCCCGAGGCCGAGATCGAGACGCTCGAGCTCGAGCCGCTCTCCGAGGCGGAGCTGGAAGAAGGCCTCCCCGAGGCCGAGCTGGAGGAACCCGATGTGTCCGCGGCGGATCTCGGGTTGGTGCCCGTCGAATTTCCGGTCGCCGACGACCGGGCCGAGCCCATGCCGCCGCCGATCGCTCAGGCTCAGCGCCCGCCCGTGCCGGCGCCGTCGTTCAGGACCCTGGAAGGCCGCGGGACGTCGTTGTTGGAAGCGTTGAGGCCGGGGCTGGTCGCAACGGCGGAGCGGGTCCGCTCGTTGGCCCGGTGGTCCCGACCGGCGGCCGTGCCGCGGCCAGCGCTCGCTGCCTCGTTCGGGGAGATGCCCCACGCCCTCGCGGTGCCGCCACCGTCTCTCCGCGACCTGCCCGTGATCCCGCTGGCCGAGATGGACGAGCCGACCGGGGACGACGACGAGGGGCAGGGCAACTGGCTGGCCAACCTGCGCGCGGCGTTCCAGCAGAGCCGCGCAGGCCAAATCGCCCCACGGCTCTGGGTCTGGTGCAAGCGCGTGACCCTCGCCGCGGCGCTC
>JAICEW010000098.1 GCA_025923995.1 Vicinamibacteria bacterium
CGGCGGTTGACGCCCACCGCGACCGCGCCCACGCGTCCCGTGGACGGCACGTACCGCAGCTCGTACCAGCCCTTGTCGGGGCGATACGCGAAGGTCGTCAGCTCCTGGCGGACGTCATCCTGGGTGACCAGGACCTCCTGGCGCTGGATGTCCGCGACGGGCCGGCCCTGCAGGTCCTCGACGATCATCTCGAGCGCGATTTCGCCCGCCGCGGCGGATGGGGCCTGCGCGACGAGCGCGAGGAGCGCGAGCGACGCGAGGCCCATGGCTACTCGACGCGAAAGCCCTGCAGCTCGACGGGCGTGAGCGGGTCGGGCCCGAAGTACACGTCGTCGAACCAGCCCACGCCTTCGCCGGTGGTCATCCCGATCGCGAGGAGGAAGGTCGCCGAGTTCATGCCGGCCGGCACCGGCACGTTGTTCGCGTGTACGGCCTGCCACGTGTCGGGAATGTCGTTGGAGAGATTGGTGAACGGGCCGGCGGTGGCTCCGGCCGTGCAGGCCCCATCAGTGAAGAAGGTGGTCCCCGCGGAGCCACGGAGGTTGGCGGCATGCCCCGACTCGATTCGGTACTTGCCGCCGAAGTCGAGCACGGCGCCAGGGGTCACCGCGCGGCACTGGCGGACGACCACGAAGTTGAGCGCGGTGGCGGCCGGGGTGGCGACGCGCATCGCACCCGCCGTGTTGAAGCCCTGGGCCGGGTCGTGCGTCACCGTGAACGCGGGGTTCACCAGCACGGTCCACCCGGCGAGGTCCGTGAGGAAGTGGGGGTTCACGGCCTGGTTCTGCGCCGCCGCCGGCAGGGCGGCGGCGGACGCCAGCCCGGCGAGCAGGAGGGAACGAGCCGTCATCTGATCGCCTCCAGTCGGAAGTGTGCCGCCGACTCTACCAGCCCGGACGCGTTGCGACTACTGGCGAACCACCAGCGCCCTCACCTGCGCGGCGAGAGAGGCGTGTCGAAGCTGAAGCCGGTTGCGGGCTCCAGCGAGACCGCCTTGCCGACCAGCCCCCCGTACGGGGCGTCGTGGCTCACGGTCAGGCTGCCCGACTGGCCGGCCAGCGCCGCCAGGGACGCCGTCGCGAGGACGCTCACGCCGTGGCCCTGGATGACGAAGGACTCCGTCGCCAGCAGCGCGCCCTGCGCATTGCGGAAGTGGATGTGCCCGGACACCGGGCCGGCCGTCGCGTTCTGCAGGATCACGATCGTCGCCTGGCTGCCGACATTGTTGAAGCGTGGTCCGCTGAGCGTGGTCTCGTACGCACGCAGTCGATAGACGTCCTCCGGTCCGCAGTCCGTCGCGCACTCGGTGCTGGCGACCCGCACGTACTGGTCGTCGACGACGGTGGTGGAGAGGTTCTCCCAGCGCAGGCTGCGGCTGGGACCGCTTCCGACCGGCTGCGCGTCCTGCAGCACCCCGGTCGTGCTGGCGCGGCTCAGCGAGACGCCCGATGCGCCGATGTCACCCGAGGTCGAGTCCACGACCACCTCGTACGAGGCCTGTGGACGCTGGCTGATTCGGTAGAGGTCCTCCTCCACCGATGCGCCCTCCCGCAGCACGGCGAGCCGGCTGGTGCCGTGGGCGATCTCCTCGTCGCCGGGCGCGATGACGGGCACCACCAGCGACGCCGCGTTGTTGGAGCTCACCGGGTCCGGCTCGCTGCCCGTGACGGTGGCGCTGGTCGAGAGCGAACCGGTGAAGCCGCCGTCGACCCGCTGGACCACGGTCAGACGTCGCCCCTCGGCCGGAGGCAGCGCGCCGAAGCCGCACGTCACGGCGCCCGGGCTCGCGCTGCACGTGGGCGGAGGTGGGTCGAAGGAGACGAGCGTCGCGTTGGCCGCCAGCTGGTGCGAGAGGAAGGGGGCGGTCGCGGTCGACTCGCCCTGGTTGGCCAGGTCGGCGTACCAGGTGACGGAGGCGCCCGATCCGGCCGCGGTGGGCACGGACGCGAGGGAGACGGCCAGGTCGGCGCGCGGGGTCAGCGCGTCCACGTCCTGCGCCTGGTTGTTCCCCAAGTTGGGATCGAGGTAGCCAGCGGGAACCGACACGTCCGCCACGGCCATCAGCGTGCCGGTGGCCGCCGGGTCGATGGTCGCCGAGAGCGTATAGGTTGCGGACGACCCGGGAGGCAGGCTGGCGAAGTCGTCGACGGCGCCGGTGCCACCGGCGCACACGGCCCCTCCCGTTCCCGTGCATAGCCAGGATGCGCCCAGCAGCGCGGGGGGGAGGGTCGCGACCACGTGCGCGCTGGCGACCGGGTGGACGCCCGCGTTGCTGGCGACGAGCGTGTACTCGATGGCCGTGCCCGGAACCGCCTGCGCCTGGCCATCCTTGAGGCTCACCGCCAGGTCCGCGCGCGGCCGCGCGAAGATCCATGCCGCACCGGAGAAGGTGCCGCCCGATGCGGCGATGGGCATGCCTCCGGCGATCGTATCGCCCGAGATCGCGAACACGGTGAGTCGGTCGTTGGGCGCGGCGTCCGGCGGCTCCAGGTCGGGCTCCTCCTCCCAGACCGATCCGTTCCTCCTGTAGAGGTACCCGACTCCGGCCGGCACGAAGGACGCCCCCTTGGCCACGAGCACGTCGCCGTCGAGCGCAACGCTCGCCGCGAACTGCGAGTTGTCCGAGAGACCCGACGGCAGGAGCTTCTGCTGTTCGGTCCACAGGTTCGCGACCCGTTCGAAGATGTAGGCCGAGCCGGAGGCCACGCCGGACGCGTCGTCCTCGGTACTCACGACCAGGGTGTTCCCGGAAAGTGATATCGCGCGTCCGAAGCGGTCGAACGCGGTCCCATCGGAAGCCGACAACTTCTGGCCCTCCGTCCAGGCCCCCGCCGCCCGCGTGAACACGTAGGCAGCGCCCTTCCGGACGCCGCCGGCGCTCGCCAGCAGCGCGCCGACGACGAGGGTGTCCTGCTCGAGGTCGAGCGCCTGGCCGAAGTATTCCCCCTCACCGCCGTCGCTCGCGACGAGCGTCTGCTGGAGGGACCAGGCGTTCCCGCTCCGCACGTAGACGTGGGCCCTACCCTGGTAGGCCGTGCCTTGGACCGTGGCGTTGGAATCGCCCACGACGATGGTGTCTCCCGATACGGCGAGGCTGGACCCGTAGAAGCCGAGGTCGGAGGGGCGCTCGGGCTCGAGCTTCTGCTGGAAGGTCCACGCCCCGCCCTCGCGGACGAACACGTAGACGACGCCGGCGTTGGGATAGATGCCCGACTCCGCCCAGGGCGCGCCCACGACGAGCGTGTCTCCCGACAACGCGACCTCGCCACCGAAGAAGTCGCGCGCAGTGGCGTCGGGCGCCTGCAGACGCTGCTGCTCGGTCCAGGACGCTCCCGATCGGACGAAGACGTAGGCATATCCGGCCAGGGGGCCGGCCGGTGTGCTCGCACCTGGAGCCCCGGCGACGGCCGTGTCGCCCTCCACCGCGACGGCCAGGCCGAGGTGGCTCCCTTCGGTGCCGTGGTCGGGCACCAGCGGGTGCTCCACGAACGTGCTGCCGCCGTCGTCGAACGCATAGGCCGCACCCACCGCCTCGCCTGCCACGCCCTCCTTGAACGGCGCGCCGACGACGAACGCGTCTTCCGAGATCGCGACGGCCAACCCGAAGTAGTCGCCCGCGTTGCCGTTGGAGGCGACGATCTTCGGCGCGGGCGAGAAGACGCCGCCGGACCGGCGAAACAGGTACGCGCCACCCGAAGCCGAGCCGCCGGCACCGGCCCAGGGTGCCCCCACGACGGCCACGTCCCCTTCGAGCGCGACAGCAAAGCCAAAGGACTCGCCCGCCGCGCTCTCGGGCGATACCAGGGGCTGGCTCGGGCTCCAGACGCCATTCGAGCGGACGAACGTATACGCGGAGCCCGGACCGTCGGCCAGCGGCGCTCCCATGAGCGCCGTATCGCCCGAGAGCGCGACGGCGCGACCGAATTGAGCTCCCGGCGTGGCTCCAGGGCTCTCGAAGCGCGTCTCTTCGACCCAGGTCCCGCCCGCCTTCACGAACGCGAAGGCCACACCGGCATCGGTGCCCGCAGCCGTATCGGTATACGGAGCACCCGCGACGATCCGGCCTGACGACGTGGCGACCTGCCGGCCCAGCTCACCGCCCGCGGGTGCTCCCGCGGCCTGCAGCCGCTGCTGGAAGCTCCACGCGCCAGCGGTGCGCTCGTAGACGTAGACGGCTCCCGCGAGCGCCGGAGGGGCGAGGGGCAGGCCGACCGCGAGCGTGTCTCCCGACAGGCTGAGCGCTTCGCCGAAACCGGCGTTCAGGTCCGGGGTGTCGGGAAGAAAGCCCGCGGTGCGCGTCCAGACCGAATCGGAGCGCTCGTAGACGTGGACGCTGCCGCGGTCTCCCACGACGAGCGTGTCTCCGTCGATCGCGACCGCGGAGCCGAAGAGCTGGCCTTCGTAGGACCCGGGAAACGGCGCGACGAGCCGCTGCTGCTGCACCCAGGTGGAGCCGACCCGCGCGAAGACGATCACGGACCCGGCGCCGAAACCGATGGCCGTCTCGTCGAAAGGGGCCGCCACGACCATGGTGTCCCCCGACACGGCCACCGCCTGGCCGTAGAAGTCGTTCGCCTGGCCCCCGGGGTCCGACCGGCCGAGCAGCTTGGCCTCGGGGATGTAGACGAGCGGGTCGCCGGGCCAGGCGGAAAGGGCGCCGCCCAGCAGGGAGGACGCGCAGAACGCGAGCGACCTGAGGCGGCGAATCACCACCGAGCACCCCCATCTCCAAGTGGTGCAGGTGGCCGAGAGGTTACATCACCTGGCGCCGGCCCGCTTCGCCCAGGCCTTCTCGTACTCCTCGATCGCGACGTGCGGCGGGACGGACGAGGACAGGAACGCCGTGGTCCCGTCCGCGCGGTGCACGACCAGCGGGCCGGCCCCGGGCACGACCGCCATGGGATCGGTCGCCGCGGCCTTGGGCTGGTAGAAGAAGACCCAGCCGAACGGCTTCTCGACTGTCTTCTTCTCCAGGATCTCGAACGACGCCTCGGGCTTCGTCTCCGCGAGCTTCTTGCGCGCGATCTCGAGCGCGCGCTCCTTCGTGACGGGCGTGGCCTTCGCGGCGGGCGTGGACGGTGAGGGTGTCGCGTCGGGCCAGGGCGAGCCCGTGGCGGCCGCACCCAGGGAGACGGCCGCGAGCAACACGCACCCCAGCTCGAGCGTGAGGCTCCTCACGGCGCGCCGCCGCCCACCAGGCCCCAGCCGATGTTGCTCTTGCCGTCGCCGTTGTAGCGCTCGTTCGCGCGGGCCACGTCGGTGATGACCTCGCGGGGATTCTCGTTCCCCCAGTCCTGCCCCTCGACGATGGCGACGGTCCCGTTGTTGTTCACGACCGCGACGATGTGCGCGCCGCCGCCGCCGTAGCCGATGCCGATGAGCGCCGTCGTTCCCGGGCCACCGGCCGCGACCGCGTCGAAGGCGGCCTGGACGCTGCTGCCCCAGGTGAACGTCATGTTGTGGCGCGTCTGGATCTCGCCCCAGCTGCCGTCCATCGCCGTGGGCGAGGTCGCGTTGGGGTCGCTGCCGGTGAAGCGCGCCAGCACCGCATCGATGTTCCAGCCGCAGTTCACCGTGCCGGCCTTGGGGTTGATCGCGTTCGCGATCTCCTGCAGCGCCTCGATGTCGGACAGGGCGCCGCCGCTGGCGCCGGAGAAGCCGGCCTGGACGCCGGCCAGCCAGTCGGGCATGTCGATCAAGGGAACCGGATCAGGGCCGCTCATCGCTTCTCGCTCACAACTGGATGAAGGAATAGTTCGACATGGTCTGACGGCACGCGTCCAGCGCGCCGATCATCCCCTGCAGCGCGGCCTCGGTCTCCGCCAGCGACTGGTCGAGCGCGTTGCGCCCTTCCTCGCCGACGTCGGTCCGCGACTCGCCGATGTGCTCGTCGCGCAGCGTCTGCAGCGCCTCCTGCACGACGCCGACCACCTGCAGCAGCCGCTCGAGCTCCTGCTCGTGGCCGGTCGCGGCCTCCTGGAGCGCCCACTCCACGACCTCCTGGCCCTGGGCCTGCGCGGCGGCGAAGCCCTCCTCCTCGACGGTCGTCAGCACCTCGTCGAGCTTCTCGGACCAGTCGTCGTAGGTCTCCTGCAGCGCCGTCGTGCACTCCTGGGTGAGCGTCGTGCGCATCTCCTCGAAGCGGTCGGCGATCTCCGACTGCATGGTCTCGAAGGCCGACACCACGCCGCCGGTCAGGAAGTCGCGCGCCTGCTGCAGGACCTCCTCCAGGTTCGAGGACACCTCCTCGGCCTGCTGGCTCAGCGCCTCGAAGGTCTGCTCGCCGGCCTCGGCGGCCGAGTCCACCTGCGGCCCCCGCTGGTTGACGGCATCGCCGAACGCCGTCGTGCCCGTCTCGGCGGCGCCCAGGCCGGCCTCGGCCGCCTCGCGCGCGCTCTGGCCCATGGGCTCGACGTTCGTGACCGCCTGCGTCGTCTCCTGCGCCTCGCTGCCGAGGGTGCCCAGCTCCTCCTGCGCCTTCTCGACCAGCTCCGAGACCGCGCGGGCCACTTCGATCCACTGGTCGTCGAGCTCGTCGCCCAGCGCGTCGATCTGGCCCTTGAGCCGCGAGATCCCCTGACGCGCTTCCTCGACCTCGTCGTCGACCGACTTCAGCTTGCGGACCAGCTCGTCCGCCGCGACTTCCAGGTTGGCCACGTTCAGCGCCCTCCCAAGATCCCGGTCACTGCCAGGAGATGCCGGCCGAATCGGCGGCCTGCTTCACCTGCTGGACGCCTTCCTGCATGGTCGGGATGCGCTCCAGCAGCTCGGTGAAGTGCTGCTGCAGCTCTTCCCTCTGGGTGCGGCAGGCCTCTTCCGCCTGGACCACCGTCTCGCCCAGCTCGCCCAGCGCGGCGGTCACGTCCGCCACCGTCTGCGTGAGCGCCGCGGTGATCTCCGCCTCCACCCGCGCCCGCAGCTCGCTCACGATCGCGTCCTTGCGCGTGGCGACGTCGGCCACCACCGCGTCCATCGCCGTCTCGTGCGCGTCGCGCATGGCGCCCAGGCGGTCCTTGGCCTCCGCGATGCGGCTGCGCACGTCGCCCAGCAGCGTCTCCATCTTGTCGCCCAGCTCCGTCGTCGCCTCCTCGAGCGTGGTGCGTCCGTTCGCGAGCGCCTCGTCCACCGCGCCCGCGGCCGACTCGACCGACTCCACGGCGCCGTCCGTCTCGCCCCGCTGGGTCTCGACGTCCTGGCCGAGCTGGTCCAGCGCCTGGCCCGCGTCCTGCTGCGCGGACTCGGTGCGCGCGCCCATCTCCTGCACCTGCGTCTTGAGGTCGTCCATCGCGTCGCCGGCCGTCTGCAGGGCCGACCGCAGGTCGCCCTGCCCGTCGGCGAGCGCGGACAGGGCCTCCTCGACCGCGCTCTCGGCGGCGTCGAGCGCCTGGGTGAGCTGCTGGCTCATCTCGTCGGCGCCGTCGCGCACGGAGTCGAGCGCGGTCCGCACGCGCTCCAGCAGCCCGCGCGCCTGCTCCTCCTTCTCCCCCAGGTTCTCGAGCAGCTCGCGGACCGAGCCCTCGAACGCCTGGGCCTCCTGCGCCACGGCCTCGATCTTGCCTGGCACGGCGGGGACGGCCGCCTCCAGGATGGGCAACGTCTCGTGCAGGGTGGTCATCGTCTACTCCAGCGCCCTCAGCAGCTCGGCGATCGTCTCGATCACGGCCAGCGCCTTCTCCAGGTCGTCGATCAGGATCGGCAGCTCCCCTGTCGCCGGACCGCGCGCGTCCTCCAGGAAGGCCTGCAGCTCGCCCAGCTCGGCGAGGTAGGGACCGAACGCGTCGTTCAGGACCGCGTCGGTCGGTTCGGTCAGCTCGTCCTGGATGAGCGAGTCGATGGCGACCGAGGCCTCGACCAGGAGCGTCGACACCTCGTCGATCAGCTCGGTCGCCTCCGTCTGGGTCTCGGGCGCCCAGGCGGCGTACAGGCCCTCCAGCTCGCCCGCCTTGCCCCGGCAGAACGCGTCGATGTCGTCGCCCACGCCGTCGAGGGCGGTGACGCCGTCGCCGCCGTCCGTCTCGATCGCGTTCTGCTGGTTCGCGGCCTCGCCGATCGTCTGGTCCATCTCGCCCGTGGTGTCGGTGTAGGCGCCGGTCGTGCGCGTCTCGAAGTCGGCCACGGCCCCGTCGAGCTGGTCGAACGCGCCCTCGGCCTCCTGGCGGTCCTGGGCCAGCGCCGACTCGACCCCCTCGAAGGTGGTCTCGAGCTGGCCGAACCCGTCGCTGGTCAGCTCGGAATGGGCCTCCTCGATGCGCGAGCGGCCGTCCTCCACCACCTCGTCGAAGTCGCCCTGCGCGCGCTCCACCTGGTCGCCCGCCCGCTCCATGCGCTGGTCCGCGCCCTCGCGCGCCTCCTGCCGCAGCGACTGGATCTGCTCCAGCGCGTCCTGCTCGGAGCTCCCCAGGTCGTCCTCGAAGTCCGACAGCGTGCTCTGCAGGTCCTCGAGCGCGCTCTGCGCGTCGCTGTCGAGGTCCTCGATGGTGTCCACGTGGTCCTCGACGGTCGCGGCGTGATCGTGCACCTCCTCGATCGACGTGCGGAGGATGCCGATGAACCGCTCGAGGTTCTCGACGCTCTGGTCTTGCTGCGTGCCGCCGCCCGGTGTCGCCATCGTGATCTCTCCGCTAGCCCAGGCGGCTCGACTGCTCGAACGCGGCCTTCAGCTCCTCGAGGACCGGGAGCGCGCCCCGCACGCGGCCCAGCGCCTCCTCGGCCCTGGCCGTGAGCGCGGCCCCGTGCTCGCCCGCGCGCTGGCCCAGGAGCTCGAGGCTGTCCTGCAGCGGCTGGATGGACGCCGCCACCTGGTGCGCCGCCTGCGTGGCGAAGGCCTCCTTGAGCGCCTCCATCGTCTCGTTGTGCTTGACGAGCGCGCGGTTCGCCATGTCGACCATGGCGGTCGTCTGGTCGGCCAGCACCGTCTGCAGCGCGCCCACCCACTCCCGGGTCTTCTCCTGCGCGGTCGACTCCAGCTCGTCGAGCGCGGTGCCCATCTCGGTCTGCTTCTCGGCCAGCGCGGTCTGCGCCGCCTCCACCGCCTTGCCGAACGCGTCGATGGCCTGGCCGGCCTCCTGGAGCTGGGTGGCGATCGACTGTTGCGTCTCCTGCACCTTGAGGCCGAGGTCGCTCAGGTCGGTGCCCACCGCCTGCATGCTCTCGCTCATCGCCTGGTCGAGCTGGCCCTGCTGGTCCTGCAGCTCGTCCAGCTTCTCGCGCACGTGCAGCATCAGGTCGCTCACGTCGGTGCGCAGGGCGGCGGCCTGCTCGGCCAGCGCGTCCAGGTCGGAGACCGCCTCCTGCCGGGCGCCCTCCAGCGCGCTCTCGGCCGCGTCCAGCCGGTCCGTCAGCGCCTGCAGGCGGCTCTTGACCTGCGCGGCGCCGCGGGCGGCGTGCTCGTGCAGGCTATCGGCGCGGCTCTCCACCTGGTTGATGGCGGCCACCGCGGTGTCGAGCTCGTCCGACAGCGCGCTGCACTGGCCCTCCGCTTCCTCGAGCAGCTCGTTCATCTCAGCCATGGGTCACCGTCAGCTCTTGGGTTTGGGCGGCCGCGCGACGCCTTCGGCGCGGCGGCGCTCGTACTCCGCGACCGCGACGCCGGGCGGCACGGAGGTGCTCAGGAACGAGAAGTCGCCGTCCGCCTTCTCCACGACCAGCGGGCCGGTGCCCGGGACGATGTCCATCGGGCTCCGCGACTGGAGGTAGGCCTTCGTGCAGAAGCTGAAGACCCAGCCCCAGTCCTTCTCGATCGTCCTCTCCTCGTCCAGGACGAACTCCGTGCCTTCCTTCAGCCCGGCGATCGCCTCGCGGGCGACCTGCGCGGCGCGTTCTCTTGTGATGGGCCCCTGAGGGGCGCCCGGTGGTGTCGTCGTCATGATCCTGGACCAGTTAACGCGATTGACGGCGTCGACGGGCGTGTCCGGGCTCACCCCGGACTTTCGACAGGTGACCAAAGTCACCGGTCGGCCCCAACCGCGGCAGGTGCTTCACCTCCAAGCGGTTGCGCGCGCCCGGGAGATGTACGGGCGCGACCCGCCGGATGTTCCTCAGCGCTTCTCCATCGTCTTCATCCACAGCTCGTCGAAGGCGCCTGGCTTCCGCGCCTTCACGTCGAACACGATCTGCCCCGTGTGGAGGGACCAGTGGTGCGCGACTCGAAGGAGCAGCTCCGCCACGGTGCAGGGCCGGCCGCCCAGCTCCTTCGCATCCATCACGCGGTCGGCGGTGAGACCCGCCAGCACGCGGTCGGACTCCGCCAGCGTCTCGTCGAGCACGCGCAGCAGCTCGGATCGAGGGATCGGGCCCCTTTCCGCGAACTCCGCGGGCCGGTCGCGCTGGTAGTCCGAACCGCCGACGCCCCGCCCGAGGAAGTGCCGGGTGGACCCGCACACGTGGAGAACCAGATTGCCGACGGAGTTGCTCTTCTCGTGCGCGCGCTCCCACAGCTCGGCGTCCGAGAGCGCGGCCAGGCAGGTCCGCACCTGCTCGGCCAGCCCCTGGAGGCGCCGTCGCGTGTCCTCGACGAGGAACGTGCCGAGATCGGTCAAGGCCACGTCACTTCCCCTCCATGGCAATCTGCTCCACCTCTTCCCTCGCGTCCACCTCGTAGCGGATGAACTGCAGACGCGACGACAGCTCGGGGACGTCCAGGCCGCTGGCGGCGCCGCGCGAGAGGTCCAGCCGCAGCTGCTTGAGCTGGTGCGCGGCCAGCTCCCGGCGCACGCGCAGGCGCTCCAGCACGCGCATGGCCTTGCCGATGGCCTCCTCGTGCGCCTGGAGCACCTCGAGCTTGCGCTCGAAGAGCCGCTGGTCCTCCGGCAGCTCCGCGCGCGCGACGCGCGCGCGCGCCTCCTCGATCGCGGCGGCGAGCGCCGCGCGCTCGGGCTCGGACGTCTGCTCCTCCAGGTCCGCCTGCCGCGCGGCCAGGTCGGCCGTCAGGCGCAGGATGTTGTCGACCTCCGCGATCAGCCGCGGCGCGTCCTTCCCGCCGCGCTGCTGGATGAGCGCGCGGACGCGCTCGACCTCCTGCGCGGCCGGGGAGACGGGCGCGGGCGGGGCGGGCAGCGCCGCCAGCACGGCGGCGGGGAGCGCAGGCTCCGGCGCCGGCAGGACCGTCGCGCGATGACGCCGCCAGAGCGACCACAGGGCGGGCGCGCTGCCGAGGACCTGCATGGCGAGGACGGCCCCCCAGATAGCCATCCAGAACGGCAGGTGCCCCTGGGTGCTGTACATCACGACGCCGGTGATGAAGAACCCGCTGAAGTGCCCGAACAGCGCACGCAGCGAGCGCGAGCGCGCGACCGCGCCCGCGTCCCCGGCGTTGGGCACCTCCAGCCGGTACACGCGCGTCTCGAAGAGCGAGACCCACCGCTCCTCGTCTTCGCGCCGCACCAGCTCCATCCCGCTCAGCTTCCCCTCGCGGATGCGCTCCGCGAGGTCGTCCTCCTCGTAGGTGCGGACCTTGTCGCCCTCCTGCAGGTGGTAGACAGGCCGCCGCCTCGGCGCCGGGCGCGGCGAGGGCAGCACCTCGACCGAGACCGGGCCACCCGCCGCGGTCTGCGTCCGCGCACGGCCCGCCAGCGCGCGCAGCTCCGCCGCGAGCTCGTCGGTCGTCGGGAACCGCTTCTGCGGGTCCTTCTGCAAGCAGCGGGCGACGAGCGCGCACAGCTCGGCCGGCGCGTCGGGCCGCAGGCGGTCGAGGGGCTCGGGATCGCGCTCGATCACGGCCGCCAGCACCTGCGCGGGCGTGTCGCGCCGGAAGCACGGACGGCCGGTGGCCATCTCGTGGAGGATGAGGCCGAGCGAGAACTGGTCGGTGCGATGGTCGACCGGGCGCCCGGTGGCCTGCTCCGGCGACATGTACTCGAGGGTTCCCATGAGGGTCCCGACCTTCGTGCCGTATCGCGACACCGTCGTGCCCGTCTCGATGTCCGCGAGCGGCGCCGTCATCTTGGCCAGGCCGAAGTCGAGGATCTTGGCGCGCCCCTCCGGCGTCACCATCACGTTCTCGGGCTTGAGGTCGCGGTGCACGATGCCGGCGCGGTGGGCCCTGGCCAGGCCGTCCGCCACCTGCGCGCCCAGGTCGAGCAGCTCGGCCATGGGCAGCGCCCCGGCGGCCAGGTGCCGTCGCAGCGTCTCGCCCTCCACGTGCTCCATCACGACGTAGTGCGCGCCGGAGTCGCCGGGCGCGTCGCCCACGTCGTAGATCTGCACGATGTGGGGGTGGTTGAGGGCCGAGGCCGCTCGTGCCTCGCGGTCCAGCCGGCGCAGCAGCTCGGGGTCCGCGCCCGGGCGCAGCACCTTGATCGCCACGGTGCGGCCCAGCCGCGTGTCGCGGGCGCGGTACACCTCGCCCATGCCGCCCGCGCCCAGACGGTCGAGGATCTCGTAGTCGTCGATCCGCGTCCCGGGCCCGAGGACGTTCTCCAATGGGTGGCTCGCTCGTGAGGGTCGCGCGCCGCGCGACTCGCTCGGAGCGTACCACGGCCGTCCGGGGACGGACCGGCGCCTGGGCGTCAGTCCGCCCGCAGCGCCCGCACCGGATCGGTGCGCGCGGCCCGACGTCCGGGTCCCAGCGCGGCCATCAGCGCGGTGAGCAGGAGCAGCGCGGCCACGCCGGCGAACGTGCCCGGGTCCCGCGCCGAGACGCCGTACAGGAAGCTCGACAGGTAGCGGCCCAGCAGGACGGCCGCCACGAGGCCGACGACGAGCCCCGCCAGGACCAGGCGCAGGCTCTCTCCCACGACCAGCCCGAAGACGTGGCGCCGCGACGCGCCGATCGCCAGCCGCACCCCGATCTCGTAGGTGCGCTGGGAGAGCTGGTAGGACACGATCCCGTACGTCCCCAGCGCCGCCAGCAGCAGCGCGCACGCGGCGAACGCCGCGAAGGTCCACATGAGCGAGCGCGGCTCCGAGACCGACGTGTCCCGGAGAGAGCGCAGCGTCCGCACCTCGCTCACCGCCACGTCCGGGCTCACGCCGGCGGCCAGGCCGCGCAGGCGTGGCGCGAGATCCGGCGCGAGGCCGGACGTCCTCGCCAGCAGCGTCATCGCCGAGGGGATGCGGCGGTCGAGCGCGACCGACTGCGGGTAGGGCATGTAGACGGCCCCCGCGATGTTCTGCGGCGTCCAGCCCGAGAGCGCGTACTGGCGGACGTCTCCCGCGACGCCCACGACCGTGCGCCACCGCTGCTCCCACGCCACCCGGACCGTCTTGCCGATCGGGTCCTGCCCCGGCCAGAAGCGGCGCGCCGTGCCGGCGCTCACGATGACCACCGGCTCCGAGCCTTCGACGTCGCCGGCGGTGAAGGACCGGCCGCGGAGCAGCGGGATGCGCAACAGGTCGAAGTAGCCGGGCGAGACGGCCCCGCCCCAGAGCAGCGTCGCGGTGGCGTCGTCCGGGCTCAGCGGGTGCCCTTCCATCTCGACCGGCAGCAGCGGCTGCTCGCCGTCGAGCGGCACCGCGCTGGCGAGCGCGGCCTCGGCCACTCCCTCGGACTCCCTGGCCCGCCGCAGCAGGCCGTCGTACAGCGCGACGCACCGCTGCCGGGGCTCGCAGGCGGACTGGCCCGGATACGCGCCGACGGCGAGCGTCTCCCCCGCGCGGAACCCCGGCTCCGCCTGGGTCAGCCCCCACAACGTTCGGACCAGCAGCCCGGCTCCGACGGCCAGCACGACCGCCAGCGCCACCTCGCCCGCGATGAACGCGGCGCGGGCCCGGACGCCGCCGCGCGACGCCGACCGCGCGCTGCCGGACTTGAGGGACCCGAGGAGATCCACGCGCGATGCCGCCAACGCGGGCACGAGGCCGAACAGGAGCCCGCACAGCAGTGACAGCGCGGTCACGAACGCGAGCGCCCTGCCGTCGATCACGACCGGCGTGCCGTCCCAGCTCCCGTCCAGCAGCGCCGCGCGGGCGCCGGCGAGCGACAGCCACGCCAGCAGCAGGCCCGCCGCTCCCCCGAGCACGCCGAGCACCACGCTCTCGGTCAGGAGCTGGCGCAGGATGCGCCCGCGGCCCGCGCCCAGCGAGGCCCGCACGGCCATCTCCTTCTGGCGCGCGGTCGCGCGGGCCAGCAGCAGGCTGGCCACGTTCGCGCAGGCGATCAGCAGGACCATGCCGACGGCGGCCTGCAGGACGAGCAGCTTGGGGCGGATGTCGCGGACCACGTCGTCCTGGAGCGGGATGGCGGCCGCCGTCGGGTTCCAGCTGGGCGCGGGCCACGGGAACAGCCTGGCCACTTCGTCCACCAGGCGCCGCAGCTCCTCGTGCGCCTGCGCGCGGTCGACGCCCGGGCGCAGCCGCGCGACCAGGGGCATCCACCCGAAGCCCCAGTAGGCCTCCGACGCGGGGTCGAGCCGCAGCGGGATCCACGCCTGCGTCGACGTGGACGGGAAGTGGAATCCGGCCGGCATGACGCCGACGACCTGCCGCTCCACGCCGTCCAGCGTGAGGGTCCGGCCGACGATCGCCGGGTCCGCCTGGAAGCGGGCCACCCAGAGCGAATGGCTGAGCACGACGAGGCCGTCGCGCCCCGGGACGCCGTCGCCCTCTTCGAACCCGCGACCCAGCGCCGGGGCACGGCCGAGCACGGCGAAGAGGTTGGCGGACACGACGCCGATCGTCACGCGCTCCGCGTGTCCCTGGCCGGTCAGGTTCGCGGCCACCGGCACCGCGCCCGCCACGTCCATCCCCTGGCTGCGCTGCTGCAGCGCGACGAGCGCGCCCCGGGGGTAGAAGCCGGTCAGGCGGACGAGGCGGTCGGCCTCCGGGTAGGGCAGCGGCCGCAGGAGCACGCCGCTCACGAGACTGAACATGGCCACGTTGGCGCCGATCCCGACCGCGAGCGAGAGGATGGTCACGGTCGTGAACAGCGGCGACTGGCGAAGGGCGCGCAGCGCGATCCGCGCGTCCTGGGCCAGCGCCTCCAGCCGCGGGAACGTCCACGCGTCCCGGCACTCCTCGCGCAGCGCAAACGCGTTGCCGAAGCGCCGCTCCGCCGCGAGGCGCGCGTCGGCGTCCTGGAGGCCGTCCGCCCCGTACGCCTCCGTCCGCCGCTCGAGGTGGAAGCGCATCTCGTCCTCGAGGTCGCGCTCCAGACGTCGTCGGCTCAGCAGCGCCCTCACCTTCCACCGGAAAGCGCTCGCGCGCTCGGTCCAGCCCACGTCAGGCGGTCTCCATGACCCGCGCCACACCCGCGACCATGCGCGCCCAGTAGCCCGCCTCCTGCTCGAGCTGCTTCCGGCCCTGTGCCGTCAGGCGGTAGAACTTCGCCCGCCGGTTGTTCTCCGACGTGCCCCACGACGCGGCCAGCAGCCCCTTGACCTCCAGCCGGTGGAGCGCGGGGTACAGCGCCCCCTCCTCGACGCGCAGCGCGTCCTCCGAGATCCTCTGGATGGACTCCGCGATCGCGTAGCCGTGCAGCGGCGCGCGGCTCACCGTCTTGAGGACAAGCATGTCGAGGGTCCCCGGCATCAGCTCCCCCTGCGCGTCCCTGCCCAACGGCTTGAACATCGGCGGGCCTCCCCTAAACGGCTTAGGGAACAATATGGGCGCCGAGCCGCGGACGCGCAAGCGAAACGTGGCGATTCAGCGGTAGGCGGCGGCCTGGATGCCGTAGAGGTCGGCGTAGGGGCCGGGCCGGGCCATCAGGTCCTCGTGCGTGCCGACCTGCGCGACCCGGGCGCCGTCGAGCACCACGATGAGGTCCGCCATGCGGACGGTGCTGAAGCGGTGCGAGACGAGCACCGTGATGCGTCCGTCTCCGGACGCGCGGCCGCGCGCGGCGGCGGCGTAGCGCTCGAAGAGGGCGTGCTCGGTCTCCGCGTCGAGCGCGGCCGTCGGCTCGTCGAGCACGAGCAGCAGCGGGTGGTCGCGCATGAAGCCGCGGGCCAGCGCCAGCTTCTGCCACTGGCCGAACGACACGTCGACGCCGCCCGGCCAGGTGGGCCCCAGCTGCGTGTCGAGGCCCGCGGGCAGGCCCGCCACCACGTCGTCGGCTCCCGCGCGCGCGACCGCGGCCGCCACCGCCTGCTCGTCGTCGACGCGCGCCACGTCGCCCAGGCCGACCGACTGACGCGCGGGCAGCTCGAAGCGGTGGAAGTCCTGGAAGGCGCCGGCCAGCCGCGCGCGCCAGGAGTCCGCGGTCATGCGGCCCAGAGGCGCGCCATCGACGAGGATGCGCCCCGCGGTGGGCTCGTACAGCTTGCACAGCAGCTTCACGAGCGTCGTCTTGCCCGCGCCGTTTTCGCCCACCAGCGCCACCACGCGGCCGGCGGGGAGCTCCAGGTCCACCGAGTCGAGCACGAGGCGGTCCGTGCCCGGGTAGGAGAACGACAGCCCCTCGATGCGGATGCCCTGGCCCATCCGGGTGGGTGCGGGCTGGTCCGCGGCCTGATGGAACGAGGCCGCGTAGTCCTCGAGCCAGCACAGCCGGCGCGACCCGTCGAGCCAGATCCCGCGCAGGAAGCCGATCTCCCCCACGGTCGCGCCGATGTACGCGGACAGCCGGCCGCCCGCGGCCAGCACCAGGAGCACGTCGCCCGCGGAGCCCTTCATGCCGACTGCGACCCAGACGACCGCTCCGACGTACGCGGCGCCGAAGACGAGCCAGGCCAGCGCGTGCCAGGAGGCGCTGCCCCAGCGCGCGGCCGACACGGGCCCGTACCAGCGCTCCCACGCCTCGCGCCGCTCCCGCACCAGGCGCTCTCCGATGCGCGTGACGCGCACCTCCTTGCCGGGCGCGGCCGAGGTCGCGGTGGTGAAGAGGTGCCGCGCGAGCCGGCCCGCGCCCGCGACGCGCTCCTCCGCGCCGCGCTCGACGGCCGGGCGCCAGGACGAGGTGAGCACCGTGGGCACCGCGAACAGGGCCAGCACGACCAGGCCGGGATGGATCGACATGAGCAGGCCGATCGCGAAGACGAGGCGCAGCAGGAACCCGCAGGTCGAGAAGACCGACATGTACATGTGGTCCAGGACGAAGATCTGGTCGCGCAGGACCGAGAGGCGGTCGAGGTGCTCGGGTCGCTCCTGGTGGGCGACGGTCGCGATGGTGGCCTGCAGCCGCGCCACGTGCGCTTCCAGCGCGATCGTCACCTTGTCGCGGAAGCGACGCGTCACGCGGGTGCTGAGGGTGGTCAGGAACCAGGTCGCGGTCGCGGTCAGGCCCAGCGCCAGCGCGGCCAGCACCAGCCGGCGGCGATCGCCCGCGAGCGCCGCGTCGCCCAGCAGCTTGAGCCAGACCGCGAGCAGCGCGTCCGGCAGGGCGGCCAGCTGCGAGAGGCCGAACGACGTGAGCAGCATGCCCGGCTCGTGCCGGTAGCCCAGCTTGAACACGCGCCACATGGAGGGGAGCGCTGGGGGCAGGGGGTCAGGCGAGCTGCTCGTACGCGGCTCCTTCCTCGTCCGCCGTCGCGCCGAAGCGGCGCGCCTGCAGGTCGAACATCGTGCGGTAGCGGCCGCCCAGGGCCATCAGCTCGTCGTGAGTGCCCAGCTCGATCACCCGGCCGTGCTCCAGCACGCAGATGCGGTCGGCGTGCCGCACGGTCGAGAAGCGGTGCGAGATGAGGATGGTCGTGGCCTGGCGGGTGGCGGCCAGGATGCGGTCGAAGATCTCGGCCTCGCCCCGCACGTCGAGCTGCGCGGTCGGCTCGTCGAGCAGGACGAGGCCGGCGCCCTGCCGGACGGCGCACAGCGCGCGGGCCAGCGCCACGCGCTGCCAGTGTCCGCCCGAGAGGTCGGTGCCGCCTTCGGAGCCGCGGGCGAGGTGCGTGTCGAGCGACGCCAGGCCCGAGGCGCCCGCCTCCTCCAGCGCGGCGCGGACGGCCTCCTCGGGCGCGCCGCCCGGCGCCACGTTGTCGCGCAGCGGCAGCTCGAAGCGGATGAAGTCCTGGAACACGGCCGTGATCCGGGCGCGCCAGCCGTCCACGTCCAGGTCCCGCAGGTCCGTGCCGTCCACCTCGATCCCGCCCTGCTGCGGGTCGTAGAGCCGGCACAGCAGCTTCGCGAGCGTGGTCTTGCCCGCGCCGTTCTGGCCGACGATCGCGAGCGACGAGCCGGCCGGGATCGTGAGGTCGAACCCGTCGAGCACCGGCCGCTGGCCGCCGGGGTACGCGAACGTGACGTTGCGGAAGCGGACCTCGCGCGCCGGGGTGCCGTCCGCGCGGCCGTGCCCGCGCGTCTGCAGCGCGCCGCGCTCGGCCATGGCCGGCTCCAGGCGCAGCACCGCCGCCACCGGCGCGGCCGCGCCGTCGAGCGCCCAGCTCAGCCCGCCAAAGGCGATCGCGCTCACTCCGACCGCCGCCTGCGCGAACGCGACCACGCGGGCGAGGTCGAGCCGCCCCTCGGACGCGGCGGTCGCGAGCGAGCCGAACACCACGATGTTCGCGAGCGCGACCACGATGAGGCTCCAGAACAGCGGCTTCTCGCGCAGCCGCGTCGCCTCGTACTGCAGGTCGTGCAGGAGCGTGCGGCGCCCCACGAAGCGCTCCATCACCCAGTCCGCGAGGCCGAACAGCCGCAACTCCTTGGCCGGGGGCGGGTCGACCGCCAGCCGGTACGCGTACTCCGCGTGTCGCTGCGCCTCGCGCACGGGCTCGGTGTTGCGGTCGAACCAGACCGCGCTCTCGCGGAGGAACCAGTGGGTGGCGATCCAGGCCCCCGCCAGCAGGAGCGGCGCCCACCAGGCATACGCGGCGAGGACGGCCGCGGAGGCCAGGCCGGTCACCGTGAGCACGAGCCCGTCCGCGATGAAGGTCATGTTGATGTGCATGGGCGGGCCGGTCATCGCCAGGTCGAAGTCGCGCGCGACGGTGAGGTCGCCGGTGAGCGTGGGGTCCTCGAGGTGGCCCATCCCGGGCGGGCGCACGCACGCGTCGGTCAGGCGGTCGTTGAGCCAGCTGGCCACGCGGCTGCCCAGGTTCAGGCTGATCGCGTTGTGCACGGGGTTCAGGACCTGGAGCAGGACGAACACGGCGCCGACGACCGCGAGCGGAGCCGTGAGGCTTCGTCCCGCCTCGACCGCGCCCACCAGGGCGCCCGTGCCGACGGCGAAAGCGGCCGGCAGCGTGCCGCGCAGGAGCAGGACGATCCACCAGGCGGTGGCCAGGCGCGCGTCCGCGCGGGGAAGCGCGCGGAAGAACGTCCACTCGTTGCGGTCGCGCAGCCGGGTCATGGCGGAGAAGGAAGTCTACGCGGGATCCCGGTTGAAATCGGTCCGGAGGCTGATAGCGTGCGCTCCCATGACGCGCGCCTCGCTGGTCCAGCTGATCGCCGTGCACGACGCCATCTGGGAGTGCTGGTGGCCGGCCCTGCTGGGCCTGCCGCTCGCGAAGGCCCACCGATCCGTGGGAGGGAGCTACCCGACGCTCTTCCTGACCGCGCGCCACATGGTGAACGCCGAGATCTGGTGGCAGGACCGGCTGGAGTGCGTCGACGGGCCGGGCGACCTCTCCACGCGATCGATGGCGCGGATCGCGCGCGAGTGGTCCGCGCTCCGCGACCGGCGGCGCCAGTGGCTCGCGAAGGCCGATCCCCGGCGGCGCTGCGACTTCGAGGCCGACGGCGGCCCCGCGTCGATGAGCGCGTGGGAGTGCATC
>JAICEW010000099.1 GCA_025923995.1 Vicinamibacteria bacterium
ACCCAGGATGGCGACGGCGGCACCGACCGTCCTCCCGGTCTTCACGACTCTTCGCCTGCACGAAACCCACATTTGAGGCCTCCTTTCCGGCCATTTCGCGTCGCCCGGGAGGATCGGCCTGCCGCCAGGACCGCGCCAGCGGTAAAGCGCCGCCCCGGCGGCCATGCCGCGCCTTGCCGTGCTTTGCCGTCGGCCGGCCTGGGAAACGGGCGGAAAAGGCGACAGCCGTCGTCTTCCCGCCCCCGTTCCCGCTGTCATGGGAGACGACGAATGGAGGCATTGGCATGAAGAGCGCGAAGGCGGGCAGCAGGAGGGACCTGCTCAAGGCGGCAGGGGCAGGCCTGGTGGCGGCGGCGGCGCCGGCCGTGGTGGCCGCGGAGCGGGACGAGGGCGGCGACGAGAGGGTGCACGCGGACAAGCCCGTCTACCTCTGGGGCTGCGGCTGGAACCGCGAGCTGCCCGGCGTCTTCGGCGAGGTGTGCCTGGCCTTCGAGATGCGGGCGCTGCTGAACGGCACCGGCGTGGGGACGTTCCGCGACGACGTCCATCCCGAGGTCAACTCGCAGTGGCGGGTCGACCGCGCCACGCGCCACGGCAACACCTACACGTTCGAGGGCGAGGTCACCTCGTCCCGCGACGCCGCGCTCGTGGGCCAGCCGGTGAAGATCGTCGCCAAGAAGACCGGAAACGGACAGGCGAGCGCGTCGATCACCGTGGGCTCGGAGGAGAAGGACCTGGTCGTGATCGCGATCATCGCGGTCCTGATCGGGCTGCTGCTGCCCGCGGTCCAGTAGCCGCCGGCGGTCGAACACCGCGGGGACACGTCGTCCCCGCGGCCCGGTGCGCCCGCCGACCCGCTCAGGGCGCGCCCAGCGCGTTGCGGTTCAGGAAGTCGATCACGGACGGCCCCCAGCTCCGCACCTGGTCCAGGTCGAGGACGAACGTGCCGTGCGCCCGGCCGTCGGCCGGCTCGAAACGCAAGGAAAGGTACGCGCGACTCCGGCGCGTGACCCTACCTGTTCAGGCAGGTTCGGGAGGGGAGCGCATCGACGCGTTTGTCCGCACGGCGCGGATCCGGGATCATTCCCCGCCGGTCGATTGGAAGCCGATGAACGCGCCCTCGCATCCCATCTCGCTGCGCACCTGGTCGCGCCCCCGCCTGGGCGCGGCCCTGCTGTGCGTCCTGGTGGCCGTGCGCGCGGAGGCGCAGCCGACGTCGCCGTCCCGCAGGGAGACGCCGGAGCCGCAGGGCCGCCAGGTGCAGGTCTCGGGCTTCGCCGGCTTCCAGTTCGGAGGCGCCGTCTACGACCTGGGCGGCCGCCGGGCTTCGTTCGGGACCGGCCTCGCGTACGGAGGGACGGTCGACGTCCGCTTCGCCGAGTCGTGGAGCGTCGAGGTCCTGTACTCGCGCCAGACCACCGAGCTGGCGGGGCCGATCGACGCGACCATCGAGCGCTACATGGCCGGCGTGGTCGAGGAGCACGACCACGGCCGGACGAAGGTCTTCGGCGTCGCCCTGATGGGCGCGACGCGTTTCGTGCCGGGCTTCTCGGGCTACGGCCAGAGCGCGCTCTTCACCCTCGGCGTCGGGCTGGGCGTCAAGCACTTCGTGTCCGATCGGCTCGCCCTGCGCGCGGAGGCCCGCGGGTTCTACGCGATCACGCAGTCGAGCAGCGGGCTCTTCTGCAGCGGCGGCTGCCTCTTCACGTTCAGCGGCTCGGGGTTCTCCCAGGGCGACGTGACCGCAGGAGTCTCCGTCGGCTTCTGACGTTTTTCGTTGGTGGATGGCGCGGGATCCGCGATCATTCGACGGTGGCCGCCTGCCGGCTGCAGACCACGTCACGAGAAAGGGAGCCAGGGTGCTCAAGAAGGTCGCGCTCTTCGGGGTCGTCACGGCCTGCGTGCTGGGCTCGGGTCGCGCGTGGGCGCAGGGCATGCCGCCGGAGCCCTCCCGCGTCGAGCTGACGGGTTTCGCGGGCTTCCAGTACGGAGGCGGCTTCAACACGGAAGCGGGGCGGCACGTGTCGTTCGACGCGGGCCTCGACTACGGCGGCATGCTCGACATCCGGATCGGCGAGACCTGGTTCCTCGAGGCGATGTACTCGCGCCAGGAGGCCGAGCTGGGCAGCGACAGCGGCCCGTTCGAGGTGACGGTCGAGCGCCTGATGGGCGGGCTCTCGGAAGAGCGGGGCGACGGCCCGTCGAAGTACTTCGGCGTGGTCCTGCTGGGAGCGACGCGGTTCACCCCGAAGCTCGGCACGTTCACGTCGAAGTCCAACTTCACGGTCGGGCTGGGGCTGGGCGTCAAGCACCTGTTCTCCCGGAACATCGGCTTCCGGGCGGAGGCCCGCGGCTACTACGTCCGGACCGAGTCCGGTGGAGGCCTCTTCTGCGCCGGTGCGTGCCTCTTCGTGTTCAACTCCTCGGGGATGTGGCAGGGGGACCTGGCCGGCGGGCTCGTGCTCGCGTTCTGAGCCGGCGAGATGCATCCGCAGTAGGGGTCACGTGATGTCCCACTTCCCTCTCCACGAGAACGCGACCTGGTCGTACGCGGTCACCGATCCCATGCGCTGCCAGCTCGTCACCGTGCACGTGCGGCCGCCCACCGACATCGAGACGGAGGACCTGGACACGCACGCGGTCGTGCGCGAGCGGGCGTGGGTGCTCGAGCAGTCCGACCGGGAGGCGCCCAGCTACGCGATCGAGCGCGCCCACGGCATCGAGGTCCTCCAGCAGTGCCGCATCGGCGAGGCGGGAGCCCGGTCGGTGGTGGTCACGGGGGGCACCGGCGACACCGGCCTGCTGGACCGGCGCCGGGGCGAGGACCGGCGCGCCGTCGTGGTCACGGAAGACCTTCGCTTCACGGGCGAGGCGAGCTGGTCGCGGACGCTTCCCTACCAGGGCGGAGCGGTGCGCCGTTACCGGCGCGCCGGGATGGAGGAGGTCACGGTCTCCGCCGGCCGGTTCGAGTGCCTCAAGATCCTGCTCGACGAAGGCGAGACAGGCACCGTGTGGCTCGCGCCCGGTGTCGGGATCGTGCGCAGCGTGGGCGCGATCGAGGGCCTTCATCCCAGGCGCTACCTGGTCCTCGACCTGCACAGCTACCGCGTCTGACGGCCCGCCTCCGGCTACTTCGCGAGCGCGGGTAGCACCTTCGTGGTGACCTTCACGTCCCAGGCCAGCTTGTCGCTCTCGAAGCTCTGCGCGCCGGCGCTGTTGAACGTCACGGTCGATCCATCCTTGACTCCGCCCGTGAGCGTGCCCTTGAGCTCACCCGCGGTGAGGCTGGTGTTGAGGTTGCTGTTGGGCTTGCCGATGCCGAACGTATAGACGTCCGCCCAGGCCTTGCCGAGGTCCCCTGCCGCCTGCGGGTCGAAGCTCCAGCTCAGCGTGATCGAGCCGTGCGGGCTGGCCGGCCACTTCTTCGGGTCGCTGCCCGGCTTGTCCAGCAGCCATAAGGTGTCGTTCTTCTGCAGGGCGGCCGTCTCCTGCGCGCTGGGGGTGAAGGGAAGCAGGTGGACCTTGAGCGCGGGCCGCTTCGCATCCCACACCGCCACGGCCGCCTTCACCGGCATCGCGACGCCGTTCTGGGTCAGGGTTCCCGCGACCTGTGCGGACGCCGGGGATGCCAGCGCGGCCGCCAGCGCACCCGCGACGGCCAGGCATTCGATCGTTCGTCGGTTCATCACTCCTCCTCCTGAAGAACGGCGAGGAGGGTACGGCCGGCGCTCGCGCGCTCCACTACCTGAGCGCGTAGGAAAGCGCCCGGTCAGGGGATCGGCCGCGCGATCACCGTCGACATCATGGCCGCGACCAGCTCCTCGCCCTCGTCTCGCAGCCCGAAGACGTCCGCGCGCGCGACCGTGAGCGTCCGGCCCGCCCGCAGCACCTCCGCACGCGCCACGAACCGCGGAGCCACGGCCGGCCGCAGCAGGTTGATCTTGAACTCGACCGCGAGCACGTCGTAGCCGGCGGGCGCCAGCGTGAGCGCCGCGTAGCCGCAGGCCGAGTCGGCGATGCTGGTCAGGACGCCGGCGTGCAGGAAGCCGTTCTGCTGCGCGTGCTCGGCGCGGAAGGGGGCCTCGATCGCGATCCGGCCCGGCGCGACCGCGTCGAGCGTCGCGCCCAGCGCGGCCATGAAGGTCTGGCGCGCGAAGCTCTCGCGCACGACGGCTTCGAAGTCGGGATTGGCGGGTCGATGGGTCATCGTTCTTCGTGGATTTTACAAACACCTTGACATCCCCCGTGGTGCGCCCTATCTCTGACGCAAATCGAAACACCGCGAGTGCGTGTCTTCCGCGTCGCAGCGGAGGGCGTCGCGTGAGACGTCAACCCTCCTGACCGTCCGACTTTCCCTCCCGGCGAGCTTCCGTACCCCTTCCCGAAAGAGCCTCTCCAGAGGACCGCGGCCGCCCGCCGGTTAGCCGGACAGGAGACGAGAATGAAGACTCGAATCGTCTGTGCCGCAGGTGTCGTGTGCCTGGCGGCGGGGATCGCCTCCGCCGACCACATCCGCAAGGCCAAAGCCAACATCACGAGCTGTACCGACGGCAGCGCCATCGGCACGGCGCTGCTGGTCGAGGTGCCCTCGAACGAAGGCGTGAAGACGGTGGAGGTGATCCTCACCGCCCAGAACCTCACGCCGGGCTCCCACGCCGTTCACGTGCACGAGGTCGGCAGCTGCACGCCGTGCACGGCCGCCGGCAGCCACCTCGACCTGGGGCCGTTCGGCCAGAACGTGCCGGTCACCGCGAACCATCCGTACCACTCGGGAGACCTCGTGAACCTGCGCGTGGGCGCGGACGGCCGCGGCGCGCTGCTCGCGACCACCAGCCGCATCGCGCTGGCTCCGGGCAACCTGAGCATCTTCGACGCGGACGGCAGCTCGATCGTGATCCACGCCCTGGCCGACCAGTACTGCCCGGATCCGACCGATGTCAACTGCGCCGGCGGCGGTCGAGCCGCCTGCGGCATCCTCCAGCTGACGAACTAGGCCGGGGGCCCGGGGGGACGAGGAGGCCGGTCCGTTTCGGCCCCCGCAGTCCCCCCGGCGTACGCGGGCGACGCGCAGCGGCGGCCCGCCGCGATGCTGGTCAGCGCAGCATCCGCTCGCGCACGACCGCCAGCAGGTCGTGGTAGCCGGCGATGAACTGGTTGAGCGTGTGGATGGTGGCGCCGTAGTGGACGAACTCCTGCGGCCGCAGGCCGTCCTCGTCGTAGGCCCGCCGGAAGTCCGCGAACTTCGCGTAGAGCGCATCGACGATGCGCGGCTCCACCGGCTCGTCCAGCGTGGGCCGCACGTCGATGTCCGACGCCTCGAACTGCTTCCACCAGGCGTACGGCATGCTCAGGACGACCCCCGCCCCGATCAGCTGCGACCAGTGGAGGTGATGCCGGTACGCGGCCGCCAGCAGCGTGCTGCGGTACCCGCGCTCGCGGAAGATGCGGCGCGCCTTCTTGAACACCGCGATACCGGCCCAGTGCAGGTAGCCCGGATCGATGCTGACCGACTCCTTGGACAGGACACGCTGCAGGTGGTCGTCGAGCCGGCCTACCATGAGCGTCACGTAGGGATGGAGGCGCCGCGGCTCGTGGCCCGCGGCCACCGCACGGTCGATGGCGGCCTCGAACGCCTCCGCCACCGCGAGCGCCTGCGGCAGCGTGAAGCTGACCGTCGCGTTGACGTTGATCCCGCTCGCCACCAGCGCGGCGCCGGCGCCGATGCCCGGCGGCGTCGCCGGCACCTTGATGGCGACGTTCGGCGCCACCGCCGCCAGTCGGCGCGCGTGCTCCTCCATCCGCGCGGCGCTGCGGTAGAGCTTGGGGTTCACCTGCATGGAGAGGAACCCGCGCTCTCCGCCCGTCTCGCGGAAGACCGGCTCCAGCAGCGCCGCCGCGCGGCGGCCCATCTCCTCGATCAGCCGCCAGGCGATCTCCTCCTCGCCCTCCTCCGGGTGATCGGCGAGCAGTCGATCGATGAGCGCAGTGGACGTGGCCGGGTCCTGCTTGACGGCCGTGAACACGATGACCGGGTTCGAGGTGGCGCCGACCGCACCGCTCGCGACCGCCTCGGCCAGCTCGTTGGGAGCGCAGGAGTCGTTCCAGAACTGCGCGCCCAGCTCTGACGTGAGCCGCATGCGCGAACGGGCAGGGGAAAGCGTCTCGCTCACGGGTCACCTCCGGCGCGCGCGCCCAGGACGGCTTCGGTCAGGACGCGCTGGTCCGTCTCCACGCGATAGGGCAGGCCCAGCAACGTGGCCAGGGTGGGGGCGATGTCCTCCGGGCCGCACAGGACCCCGTAGCGGCCCCGCGCGATGCCGGCGCCGGCCAGCACGACCGGCACGTGCCGGTCGTAGTCCTGCACGGTGCCGTGCCCGGTGCCGCCCGGCCGGTCGTCCAGGTAGACGTAGCGCTTGAGGCGCGCGATCACGTGCGGGCTGCGCGGCTCGAAGTACGAGTTGCGGAAGAGCACGAAGTCGGGGTCGTCCGCCGGCGGGTCGCCCAGCAGCCGCTCGGAGGTGTAGACGCGGTCCACGACGCCCGTGGCCATGAGCGCGTCCTCGACCACCTTCTCCACGTCCGCCCGGTGGAGCTTCTGCGCCGCGATGCGCTCCAGGTCGAGGTAGACGTGCGGGAGGTCGAAGGCCCTCACCAGCTCCCCGGCCTGCGGGAACCGCTCGGCCAGCGCCTTGGTGACGGCGTCGCGGATGACGGCCGGGCTGACGCGCCGGGCGTCGACGCCCTTCGCCTGCAGGACCTCGACCAGCGGCATCGACGAGTGGTCCGCCGAGAGGCCGATCAGCAGCCCGCCGCGCCCCGCGCGCTGCTCGGCCGCCTCGAACAGCCGGCCCAGGGTGCGGTCCAGGCGGAGGAGCTGGTCCATGAGCTCCTGGCTGTCCGCGCCGTAGGTGTGCCCGATGGAGTCGGTCGCGGAGAATCCGACCGCGAGGATGTCGGTCGCGCCGTCGCGGCCCAGCCGGTGCGCGTCCATCGCGCGCAGCGCCACGTCCAGGACGAGGTCGTCCAGGAAGGGCGTGCGCCGCAGGTCGTCGTAGAACTCGCGCGTGGGCGGCACCCCTCGGATGCGGTGCGGGAAGACCGTGTCCACGTTGTCCCACTCGCCCTTCACGTCGTCGGGACCCGCGTGCTTCAGGTAGGCGGCCTCGTCGGGAAGCAGCCTGGTCCAGGTCTTCCCGGCCAGCGCGTCGGCGTGCCTGGCGGCGTTCCACGACGTGAGCCAGGAGGGCAGCTCGCGCATGTAGTAGGTGCTGCTGGCGAAGCCGCCGAACGACGAGTCGTACCAGTACGCGGCGTCCGCGGTGCGGCCGGCCATCAGGATGGCCGAGCGGTCCTTGCCCGCCACCCCGACCACACGCGAGGCGGGCGAGGAACGCTTGAGCAGGTCGCCCACGGTCACGCCCATGAAGCTCTGCGGCGAGCCCGCGCGGCCCGGGCCCGGCAGCGGGCGCTGCAGCGGGTCGTCCACCACGTTCACGAACGCGCCCGACAGCCGGTCGTGCCAGTCGTTCGCGATGATCCCGTGGTCGCGGGCGTGGCGTCCGGAGAGCAGGACGGCGTGGCCGGGCCCCGTCTCGCTGTTCGAGTGGCGGTAGTACGCGTTCGTGAAGACGGCGCCCTGCTCGCGCAGGCGCTTGAGGCCGCCCGTGTAGAAGGGCGCGAAGCGGTCGATCCATTCCGACCACATCTGGTCGACGGACACGAAGAGCAGGAGCCGCGGCCTCGGGGGCGCGGGGGTCGGCGTGGCCGCCGGTGCCGGCGTCGCGGTCGGCCCCGGGGCCTGCGCGAGCGCCGCGCCGGCCGGGAGCGCGAGGATCGCTCCCAGGCACGCGCCGCGGAGCCGGCGGGTCAGAGGTGCCATCGCTGCTTCCGTCGCGCCTCCTCGTAGGACCCGCGCGCCGCCCGCACGTCGGGCCGCTGCGAGACCTCCGCGGGCGGCACGTCCCACCAGGACTCGTATCCCGGGACGCGCGCCTCGCGATCCGTCTCGATCACGATCACGGTGGACTCGCGCGACGCGCGCGCGTCGGCGAGCGCCTGGCGCAGGTCGGCGATCGTGCGCGCGGCCACGGTGGCGACGCCCAGGCTGCGCGCGTTGGCCACGAAGTCCACGCGCAGCGGCTCGCCGGAGAGAGCGCCGTCCGCCGACCGCTTCCGGTAGCGCGTCCCGAACCCGTCCTCACCCAGCGACTGCGAGAGCCCGCCGATCGATGCGAAGCCCACGTTGTCGATCAGCACCACGATCAGCTTCACTCCCTCCTGCAGGGCGGTGACCAGCTCCGACGACATCATCAGCCAGGAGCCGTCGCCCACCATCGCGAACACCTCGCGGTCGGGCGCGGCCATCTTGACGCCCCGTGCCCCCGCGACCTCGTAGCCCATGCAGGAGTAACCATATTCGAGGTGGTACCCCTTCGGGTCGCGCGTGCGCCACAGCTTGTGCAGGTCACCAGGCAGGCTCCCGGCCGCGCACACCACGACGTCCCGGGGGCCCGCGGCGTCGTTGACCGCGCCGACCACCTCGCCCTGGCTGGGCAGCGGCCCGTGGCCCAGCGCGTACACCCGCGCCACCTCCGCGTCCCACTCGCGGTTGAACACGGCCGCGCGCGCAGACCACGCCGCGTCGGCGCGCCAGCCGGAGAGCGCCGGGACCAGCGCGTCGAGGACCACGCGCGCGTCGCCGACGAGCGGCAGCCCCGCGTGTTTCCCCGCATCCAGCTCCGTCACGTTCACGTTGACGAAGCGGACGGCGGGATCCTGGAACGCCGTCTTGGACGCGGTCGTGAAGTCCGAGTAGCGGGTGCCCACGCCGATCACCAGGTCGGCCTCGCGCGCCATCACGTTCGCACCCGGAGTGCCGGTCACGCCGATCGCGCCCAGCGCGGACGCGTGATCGTAGGACAGGGCGCCCTTGCCCGCCTGCGTCTCCCCCACCGGGATGCCGGTGGCCTCGGCCAGGGCCCGCAGCGCCGCCGTCGCCTCGGAGTAGAGGACGCCGCCCCCGGCGACGACCAGCGGCCGCCTCGACTCGCGGATCAGGGCGGCCGCGCGCGCCAGCGCCTCCGGCTCGGGTTGCGGGCGGCGTACGGTCCAGACGCGCCGCTCGAAGAGCGCCTCCGGGAAGTCCCAGGCCTCGCTCTGCACGTCCTCCGGCAGCGCCAGCGTGACGGCGCCGGTGTCGGCCGGGCTCGTGAGCACCCGCATGGCCTCGAGCAGCGCGGCGGGCAGCTGCTCGGGGCGGTTGATGCGGTCCCAGTAGCGCGAGACGGGCTTGAAGCAGTCGTTGACGGAGACGTCCTGCGACCAGCCCGCTTCCAGCTGCTGCAGGACCGGCGCCACCTGGCGCGTCGCGAAGATGTCGCCGGGCAGCAGCAGGACGGGCACGCGGTTGATGGTGGCGGCGGCCGCGCCCGTCACCATGTTGGTGGCGCCAGGACCGATCGAGCTGGTGCACGCGAGCGTGGCCAGCCGGTTCGCCATCTTCGCGTACCCGGCCGCGGTGTGGACCATTGCCTGCTCGTTGCGCGCCGGGTGGTAGCGCAGGCGGTCCCCGGCCGCCAGCAGCGCCTCGCCCAGGCCCGCCACGTTGCCGTGGCCGAAGATGCCGAACACGCCCGGGATCAGCCGTCGCGTGACACCGTCCCGCTCGCTGTGCTGGACGGCCAGGAACTCGACGACCGCCTGGGCGACGGTGAGCCGCCTCGTCTTCATTCAGTCCCTCGCGAGGGCCGAGGTCATGGGCACGCGCGGGTCGGTCAGGCGCCGGCTCCAGGTCTCGCGCACCCAATGGTGGACCGGGTCGTCGCAGAAGGCCATGGTCCTCGCCTCGCCGGGGCCCGCGAGCACGTTGAGGTAGTACAGATCGTGGTCGGGCGACGCGATGCAGGGCCCGTGGTACCCGCGCGGCACGAGGAAGACGTCGCCGTCGCGCACCGTGACGGTGGCGTCGATGGCGCCGTCGGTCGTGTACGTGCGGTGCAGGCCGTAGCCGTGGGGCCCCCGGACGCGGAAGTAGTAGATCTCCTCCAGCTCCGCCTCGCCCTCGCGCGCCTCGTCGTGCTTGTGGGGCGGGTACGAGGACCAGTTGCCCGCGGGCGTCAGCACCTCGACCGCCATCAGCCGGTCGGCGTCGAAGGTCCCGGGCGCGCAGAAGTTGTTGACCTGCCGCGTCGCGTCCCCCGCCCCCCGCAGCTCGACCGGCACCGCGTCGGCCGCGCCGTACGCCGGAGCCAGGCGCCTGCGGGCCCGCGCGGAGGGCAGCGCGAACTCGCCGCCGTCCGCGCTGTCCAGGATCAGCGACGCGTCGCGCGGTGCGTACGCGAAGTCGGTGACGCGCGCGAAGACCGAGGACCGCCCGACCAGGTAGAACTCCTCGTCGTCGCAGCGCACTCGGCAGGACCCGCTCAGCGGAAGCACCAGCATCTCGTCCGGCCCGGTCTGGAAGCGCCGTTCCTCGCCCGCCTCCAGCCGCACCACGCGCAGGCCGGAGAACCGCCAGCCCGCCGCCTCCGGGGTGAGGCTCAGCGGGTCGCGGCCCTCGGCGGCGTCGCCGTGCCGCAGGTGCAGCCGCTCGGTCGGGATGAGCACTTCCGTGGCCGCCGCGGTTCTGGTATGGTTGGAACGTTCCACAGCACCTAACGCTAGCGATCGCAGGAGCACGCTGTCAAGTGGCTTCACAAGACCCGCGCGGCAAGCCGACGATCACCGACGTGGCCCGTCGCGCCGGCGTGTCGAAGTCCCTCGTCTCCCTGGTCATGCGCGGGGCGCGCCACGTCAGCCCGGCCCGGCGGGCGGCGGTGCTGGAGGCGGCCGCCGCGCTCAGCTACCGGCCCAACGCGATGGCGCGCGGGCTCAAGCAGCAGACGACGCGCATCCTGGGCGTGTTGTGCTCGGACCTGCACAACCCCTTCTTCGCCGACGTGGTCGAGGGCGTCCGCGACCAGGCGGCGCGCGCGGGGTACCGCGTCCTCATGAACACGGGCAACCGCGTGCCCGCGCAGGAGGACGACGCCATCGAGACCCTGCTGGAGCTGCGCGTGGACGGGCTCATCCTCACCAGCGTGCTGGTGGAGAGCCGCCTCATCGTCGAGGCCAGCCGCCAGGTGCCGACCGTGCTGGTGGGACGGCCGGCCCGCGCGGGCACGCTCGACAGCGTGACCAACGACGACTGGGCGGGCACGGTGGCTGTCGTCAGGCACTGCGCGACGCTGGGGCACAAGCGGATCGCGCACGTGGACGGCGGGCTGGGCGCCGGCGCCCAGGCGCGCCGCGGCGCCTACGAGCACACCATGCGCGCCCTGCGGCTGGGCAAACACGTGCGCGTCGTGGCCGGCTCGTACACCGAGGACGGCGGGCACGAGGGCGCCCTGCTGCTGCTGGACGCGCGACCGCGTCCGACCGCCATCTTCGCCGCCAACGACCTGGCCGCGATCGGCGCGCTGAACGCGATCGAGGAGAAGGGGCTGCGCGTCCCGCAGGACGTGTCGCTGGTGGGCTACGACAACACGTCGCTGGCGGCGCTGCGCCACATCTCGCTCACGACCGTGCACCAGCCCCGCATCGAGATGGGGCAGATGGCGGTGGCTGCACTGCTGGAGCGGCTGGAGCGCGGCCGCACGCGCCAGCGGCGCGCGGTGCTGGCGCCGACGCTGGTCGTGCGCGCCACGACCGGTCCACCGCCGCGCGAACGGAAGGTCAGGCCATGAGCGAGCGAACCCTCCTGCACTGGATCGACGGCGCCCCGGCCGAAGGGGGCACGCGAAAGGGCGACGTCTGGAACCCGGCCACGGGCCGGCGCGCGGGGCAGGTCGCCTTCGCCGACCCGGCCACCGTGGACCGCGCGGTGGCCGCCGCGGCCCGCGCCTTCCCCGGCTGGCGCGACACCTCCCTGGGCAAGCGCACGCAGGTGCTGTTCGCGTTCCGCGACCTGGTGGCGCGCCACGCCGACGAGCTCGCGCGCCTGATCACGAGCGAGCACGGCAAGGTGCTGGCCGATGCGCGGGGCGAGGTCGCGCGCGGGCTGGAGGTGGTCGAGTTCGCCTGCGGCCTGCCCGAGCTGCTGAAGGGCAGCTTCTCCGAGAACGTCTCGCACGGCGTCGACAGCTACTCCATCCGCCAGCCGCTCGGCGTCTGCGCGGGCATCACGCCGTTCAACTTCCCCGCCATGGTCCCCATGTGGATGTTCCCGATCGCGCTGGCCTGCGGGAACGCCTTCATCCTGAAGCCGTCCGAGCGCGATCCCTCGGCGTCGCTGCGCATGGCGGAGCTGCTGGCCGAGGCCGGGCTGCCCGCGGGCGTCTTCAACGTCGTGCACGGCGACCGCGAGGCGGTGGACGCCGTCCTGGCCCATGCGGGCATCGCGGCCGTGAGCTTCGTGGGCTCGACGCCCATCGCGCGTCACGTCTACGAGACCGCGGCGCGGCACGGCAAGCGGGTGCAGGCGCTGGGCGGGGCCAAGAACCACATGGTGGTGCTGCCCGACGCGGACATGGATCTGGCCGCCGACGCGGTGGTGAGCGCGGCGTACGGATCGGCCGGCGAGCGCTGCATGGCCATCTCGGTGCTGGTCACGGTCGGCTCGGCCGCGGACGCGCTGCTGCCGAAGGTGACGGAGCGGCTGGACCGCATCAAGGTCGGCGACGGCGCCGAGGCCGGCGTCGAGATGGGCCCGCTGGTGACGCGCGACCATCGCGACCGCGTCGCGGGCTACCTGGAGGCGGGCGCGCGCGAGGGCGCCGAGGTGGTGCGCGACGGCCGCCGCATCGTCGTGGACGGACGGCCGGACGGCTTCTACCTGGGCCCCAGCCTGATCGACCGCGTCGAGCCGGGCATGAAGGTGTACGCCGACGAGATCTTCGGTCCCGTGCTGTGCACGGTGCGCCGGCAGACCTACGACGAGGCGCTGGCGCTCATCAACGGCAACGAGCGCGCCAACGGCGTCGCGGTGTTCACGCGCGACGGCGGCGCCGCGCGCAAGTTCCAGAACGAGGTCCAGGTGGGCATGGTCGGCATCAACGTCGCCATCCCGGTGCCGATGGCCTACTACTCGTTCGGCGGATGGAAGGACAGCCTGTTCGGCGACTCCCACGTGCACGGCCACGACGGCGTGCGCTTCTACACCCGGGCCAAGGTGGTGACCAGCCGCTGGTCCGAGCCGCGGCAGCGCGGAGCCGACCTTGGCTTCCCCACCACACGCTGACGCTCCGCCCGCCCTGCAGATGCGGGGCATCCGCAAGTCGTTCCCTGGCGTCGTGGCCCTGGACGGCGTCTCGCTCGAGGTGCGCGCGGGCGAGGTGCACGTGCTGCTGGGCGAAAACGGCGCCGGCAAGTCGACGCTGATGAAGATCCTGAGCGGCGCGCTCGCGAAGGACGACGGCGAGATCCTGCTGGGCGGCGAGCCGGTGTCGATCCCGGGCCCGCGCGAAGCCCACGAGCGCGGGATCAGGATCATCTACCAGGAGCTGAACCTGGTCCCGCACCTGTCGGTCGCGGAGAACATCGCGCTGGGCCGCGAGCCGGGCCGCTTGGGGTGGGTCGACCGGCGCGCCCAGGACCACGAGGCCCGCCAGCGGCTGGGCCGTCTCGGGGTGGAGATCGACCCGCGCGCGCCGGTGGGCGAGCTGGGGGTCGCTCGCCAGCAGATGGTCGAGGTGGCCAAGGCGCTCGAGGGCGAGCCGCGCATCATCGTCATGGACGAGCCGACCTCGGCCCTGACCACGACCGAGATCCACGAGCTGTTCGCGACCATCGAGCGCCTCACCGCGCGCGGGGTGGCGGTCGTCTACATCTCGCACCGCATGGAGGAGGTCACGCGCATCGGCCATCGCGTGACCGTCCTCCGCGACGGCCGCCACGTGACCACGCGCGCGATCTCTGAGGTCACGGTCGCGGAGCTGGTGAAGCTGATGGCGGGACGCGAGGTGACCGAGCACTTCCCGCGCCGCCGCACCCCTCCGGGCGAGGAGGTCCTGCGCGCGGAGGGCCTCTCGCGCGCCGGCGTCCTCCACGACGTCAGCTTCACGCTCCGGCGCGGCGAGGTGCTGGGCGTCGCCGGCCTCATGGGCGCCGGCCGCACCGAGCTGGCCCGAGTCCTGGCCGGCGCGGACCGGCCCGACGCCGGGCGCGTGCTGGTCCAGGGACGGCCACTGGCCGCGCGCGGTCCCAAGGACGCGATCGAGCGCGGCCTGGCGCTGCTGCCGGAGGACCGCAAGACGCAGGGGCTGGTCCTGGGCCTGTCCGTGCGCGCGAACGTGGCGCTGCCGAGCCTGCCCCGACTGGCCAAGCTCGGTGTGGTGGACGAGGCAGGCGAGAGCGAGCTGGCGCAACGGCAGACCGACGACCTGCGCATCCGGACGACCGGCCTCGCGCAGCTCGTCGGTCAGCTCAGCGGCGGGAACCAGCAGAAGGTCGTGCTCGGGAAGTGGCTGGCGGCCGACGTCGACGTCCTGCTGATGGACGAGCCCACGCGGGGCATCGACGTCGCGGCCAAGGTCGAGATCTACGAGCTCATGAACCGGCTGACCGCGCAGGGCAAGGCCATCCTGATGATCTCGTCCGAGCTGCCCGAGGTGCTGGGCATGAGCGACCGCATCCTGGTGCTCGCCCGCGGGCGGGTGGCGGCCGAGCTCCAAGCGCGGGGCGCGACCCAGGAGCAGGTGCTGGCGGCCGCGCTGGGCCAGGCGTCGTGAGCCTCGCCTCGCTCAAGCGGCAGGGCCGCGAGCTGGGCACGCTGGGCGGCCTGCTGGCCCTGGGCCTGCTGCTGACCGCGCTGACGCCGCACTTCCTGACCGTGTCGAACCTGCTCAACGTGATGGAGCAGACGTCGATCAACGCCGTGATCGCCGTCGGCATGACGTTCGTGATCCTCTCCGGCGGGATCGACCTGTCGGTGGGCTCGCTGGTGGCGCTGTCGGGCGTGGTGATGGCCAGCGCGCTGCATGCGGGCGCGCCGATTCCCGTCGCGCTGCTGGCCGGGCTGCTGACGGGCGCCTTCTGCGGGCTGGTCAACGGGTCGCTGGTGACGCTGGGACGCCTGCCGCCCTTCATCGCCACGCTGGGCATGATGAGCGTCGCGCGCGGCGCGGCCCTGCTCTTCACCGACGGTCGGCCGGTGTCGGGGTTCGACGCCTCCTTCCGGTCCCTGGCCACCGGACGCGTGCTCCTGGTGCCGGTGCCGGTGCTGATCACGCTGGCGGTGTACGCGGTCGCGCACCTGGTCTTGACGCGGACCCGCTTCGGGCGCTACGTGTATGCGATCGGCGGCAACGAGGAGGCCTCGCGGCTGTCGGGCGTCCCCGTGCGCTTCCACAAGACGATGGTGTACGCGCTGTCGGGCCTGGTGAGCGGTCTGGCCGCGGCGGTCCTCACCGCGCGTCTCAACTCGGCGCAGCCGATCGCGGGCATGATGTACGAGCTGGACGCGATCGCGGCCACCGTCATCGGCGGGACCAGCCTGCTGGGCGGACAGGGCCGCGTCTCGGGGACGTTGATCGGCGCCCTCATCATGGGCGTGCTGCGCAACGGGCTGAACCTGCTGGGCATCTCGTCGTTCCTGCAGCAGGTGGTGATCGGCCTCGTGATCGTGGGGGCGGTGCTCTTCGACTCGCTGCTCAAGACCGGAGAACGGAGGTAGAGGATGCGGTTCCGCTGTCGCACCGCCGTGGGCCTGGCCGCCCTGCTGGCGCTGGGCGCCTGCCAGCGCGGCGCCCCGCCCGCCACGGCGAAGCCGCGCGTGGCCCTCGTGCTCAAGACCCTCAACAGCCCCTTCTTCATCGACATGCAGAAGGGCGCCACGGCCGCGGCCGAGAAGCAGGGGCTGGACCTGGTGGTGCAGGCGGCGGAGCGCGAGGTGGACGTCGACAAGCAGATGCAGATCATCGAGAACCTCGTGCAGACGGGCGTCAAGGCGCTGCTGGTGACGCCCAGCGGCTCGCGCGAGGTGGTGCCCGCGATCGCGAAGGCCAACGCCGCCGGCATCCCGGTCGTGATCCTGGACACGAAGGTGGATCCCGCCGCGGCTGCCGAGGCCGGCATCAAGACCGTCACCTTCGTGGGCTCGGACAACCTGGAGGGCGGGCGGCTGGCGGGCCAGCAGATGGTGCAGGTCACGGGCGGACGCGCGAAGGTCGCGGTGCTCGAGGGCATTCCCGGCCACGAGACGGGCGACTCGCGGCTCAAGGGGTTCAAGGAGGCGATCGCGAAGTCGCCGGGGATCGCGATCGTGGCCTCGCAGCCGGCCAACTGGGAGCGCGACCTGGGCTTCAACGTGTTCCAGAACATGCTGCAGGCCCATCCCGAGATCGACGCCGTGTTCGCGTGCAACGACATGATGGCGCTGGGCGCGGTGGAGGCGATCGCGGTCGCGGGCAAGCTGGGGAGGATCAAGGTGATCGGCTTCGACGCCGTCGACGACGCGCGCAAGGCGATCGCCTCGGGCGCGATGGTGGCCTCGGTCGCGCAGTTCCCCGGCGAGATGGGACGCGTCGCGGTCGAGAGCGCGGCGAGGATCCTCAAGAACGAGACGGTGCCGGACGACCAGCGCGTGCGCATCGAGCTGGTGACGGCGGCCACCCTGGCCCCGCCGGCGGCGGGCGCGGCCAGGCCATGAGCGGCCACCGGCGCCTCCGCATCGGACTCGTGGGGCTGGGCCGGCTGGGCCAGATCTACGCCCGCGACCTGGCCACGCGCATCCCGGAGACCCGGCTGGTCGCCGTCGCGGACCCGGCGGCCGGCGTCGCGGCCGCCGCGGCGGAGACGTACGAGGTCCCGCGCTGGTCGACCGACTCGCTGGCGGTGCTCGACGATCCCGACGTGGACGCGGTCGTGATCGTGAGCCCCACCCACACGCACCGCGACCTCGTGATCGCGGCCGCCGAGCGCGGCAAGACCATCTTCTGCGAGAAGCCGCCCGCGCTGTCGCTCGACGAGACGCGCGCCATGAAGGACGCGCTCACCCGCGCCGGCGTCTTCTTCCAGATGGGGTTCATGCGGCGGTTCGACGCCGGCTACGCCGCCGCGAAGAAGCGCCTGGCCGAGGGAGCGATCGGGACCGCGGTGCTGTTCAAGTCCACGTCGCGCGATCCCTACCGCACGACGCTCGAGTACGCGGACCCGAAGAGCAGCGGCGGGATGATCCTGGACATGGGCATCCACGACTTCGACCTGGCCCGCTTCTTCATGGGCGAGGTGAAGACGGTCCACGCGATCGGCGGCACGCTCGCCTACCCCGAGCTCGACACGGTGGGCGACCTGGACAACGCGGTGGTGAGCCTGGTGTTCGCGGACGGTCGGCTGGGGATGGTCGACCTCTCGCGCAACGGCATCTACGGCTACGACATCAGCACCGAGCTGCTGGGCACGGAAGGGACGCTGCGCATCGGCTACTTGCGGGAGACGCCGCTCTACGTGATGAAGAAGAACCAGATCGCGCACGACACCGTGCCCCACTTCATGGAACGCTTCGCGGGCGCCTACACGGCGCAGCTGCAGGACTTCGCGCGCAACGTGCTGCAGGGGCGGCCCGCCCCGGTGACGATCGACGACGGGCTGGGCGCGCTGCGCATCGCCGTGGCCGCGCGGGAATCACAGGCCACGGGCCGGCCGGTGGACGTCGCCAGCGTATGAGCGAGCGGTACGAGCGCATGCGCGCGGCCGTGCGCGCGCTCTACGACCGCAACCGCCAGCAGGGCACGGCGCCCTGGTGCGGGCTCGACTACGACTTCGTCTGCCCGTCCACGGGCACGTACCCGTTCCAGTGGTTCTGGGACTCCTGCTTCCACACGGTCGCGCTCGCGCACTTCGACCTCGCTCGGGCGCGCTCCGAGATCCGGTCGCTGCTGGCCAACGCGCAGCCGGACGGGTTCGTCGCGCACGTCACGTTCTGGCAGCGCGAGCGCTACGAGGAGATGCTGGCCACGTACGCGATCGCGTACCGCACGCCGTACCTGTCGGACTGCATCCAGCCGCCCGTCCTGGCCGAGGCGGTGGCCGCGGCCGCGCGGGGCGAGGGCGGCGACGCGTTCCTCTCCGAGGTGCTGGCGAGGACGGTCGCGTACTTCAACTGGCTCGACCGGATGCGCGACCCGGACGGCGACGGCCTGATCGCCACGCTGCAGCCGGACGAGTCGGGGCTCGACCACACGCCCAAGTACGACGCGTACCTCGGCCTGCCGCGCGTCGAGCACGCGGAGTTCACGCGGGCCTGGGAGCGCGTGGCCGGCCCCTACGCCCAGGTGGGCCGGGACCACGAGCGCATGTTCGCGCTGGACCGCTTCGTGTGCGCGGACGTGCTGGTGAACACGATCTACGCGGAGAACCAGCGCGTGCTGGCGGACCTGCTGGACCGCGCCGGCGACGCCCAGGGCGCGGTGCGCTTCCGCTCGCGCGCCCACCAGACCGAGCGGGCGCTGGTCGAGAAGTGCTACGACGCCGAGGCCGGCCTGTTCTACGACATGGTCGGCCGCGACGGCCGCGGCCGGCTCCGCGTGAACACCGTGAGCAGCCTGATGCCGCTCCTGCTCGACATCCCGCCCGACATCGCGGCCGCGCTCGTCCGGCAGGTCGAGGACCCGCACAAGTACGGCGCGCCGTTCCCCGTGCCCTCGACCGCGCTGGACGCGCCGACTTACCTGAAGCCGACCGCGGACAGCAAGCTGGTGTGGCGCGGGCCGACGTGGATCAACACGAACTGGTACCTGGCCCGCGGCCTGCGCCGCCATGGCCGCGAGGACCTGGCACGCACGGTCGAGGACCGCTCGGCGGCGCTCGTCGAGCGGTCCGGTTTCCGCGAGTACTACGACCCGTTCTCGGGCGAGGGCTTCGGCGCCGACGGCTTCTCGTGGTCCGCGCTGGCCCTCGACCTGCTGGCCGAGCGGGAAGGGGTCCGGTGAGGCCGCTTCAGTCCAGCAGGGCCGCGATGGCGTCCGAGATCCGCCGCGTGCGCGTCTCCATGAGCAGCACGTCGCCGTCGACCCAGACGTACTCGTAGCCGGGAGGCGCCGTGCGCAACCGAGGGACGAGCACCGTGGGCACCCGCTCCACCACCACGACCGGCGGCAGCGGCTGCCCGATGGCGTACCGCTTCTTGGCCTGCCCCGGCGGCAGGCACCCGTTGCCCTTCTTGGCCAGGCCGGGCGGGCACTTCCCCCGCCCGTACGTCTCGACCCAGTACCGGTTGTACGCGTCGCGGTCGGTGTCCACGAAGACGATGGCGGCCGGCTGCTTCTTGTGGCCCTTGTCCTTGTTCTTGTCCTTGGCCGAGGCCGCCGGAGCCACGAGCGCGACGGCGAGCGCGACGACGATGAATCGGGAATGGAGTCCCGTGGTCATGAAAGCACCCCCCGGATCCATTGGAGCGCACCAGCACGTCCTGGGAAAGGCCCGGGGCATCAAATCCAAGGAGAGCCAGGCATGACGCTGGGCCGCACCGCGGTCGTCCTCGTCGCACTGGCCGCCGGCGTGCCACTGGCTCCGGCCGCCGAGCCGCAGGT